>NZ_SMOA01000440.1 GCF_004353985.1 Paracraurococcus ruber
GCCATGGCGCCGCCCCGCGCCGCCACCCGGTCGACGCGGCAGGCCCGGAGCCGCAGGCGCGGCAGGCCCGAAGCCGCCGACGCGGCAGGAGCCTGGAGCCGCAGTCGCGGCAGGCCCCGAGCCGCCGGCCTAGCGGTCCTGCGCCGCATGGCTGGCCGCGGCCAGGCGGCGGAGCAGCGCCGGCACCTCGGCGGCCGGGCGGGGTTGGCTGAACAGGTAGCCCTGCGCCTCCCGGCAGCCGGCGGCGCGCAGCGCGGTTAGCTGTTCCTCGGTCTCCACGCCCTCGGCGGTCGTCGCCATGCCGAGCCCGTTGCAGAGATCGGCGATCGCCTGGACGATCGCCTCGCTCTGGCGGGACCGGCCCAGCTCGCGGACGAAGCAGCGGTCGATCTTCACCTTGTCGAAGGGGAAGCGCTGCAGGTAGCCCAGCGCGGAGTAGCCGGTGCCGAAATCGTCGAGCGCGATGCGCAGCCCGAGCGATTTCAGCGCATGCAGCGTGCGCAGCGTCGCCTCGGTGTCCTGCAGCATCACCGCTTCGGTGATCTCCAGCTCCAGCCGCCCCGGCGGCAGGCCGGAGGTCTCGAGCGCGGCCGCCACGGCCTCCACCAGCCCGCGGCCGGCGAACTGGGTGGGGGAGAGGTTGACGGCGACGGTCGGCGCGCCCGGCCAGTCCAGCGCATCCCGGCAGGCACGCGCCAGCACCCATTCGCCGACCGGGACGATCAGCCCGATCTCCTCGCAGAGCGAGATGAAGGCGTCCGGCGGCACCAGGCCGCGCTGCGGGTGGCGCCAGCGCAGCAGCGCCTCCAGCCCCGCCACCGCGCGGGTCCGCACCGTGACGAGGGGCTGGTAGAACAGCTCGAACTCCCCGGCCTCCAGCGCGTGGCGCAGTTCCAGCTCCATCATGCGGCGGAGCTGGAGGCCGGCCTGCATCCCCGGCTCGAAGAAGCAGTGGCGGTTCCGGCCCTGCGCCTTGGCGCGATAGAGCGCGAGGTCGGCCTTGCGCAGCAGCTCATCCGCCTCCGCCGCATCCGCGGGCGCCCGGGCGATGCCGAGGCTGGTGCCGACCAGCACCCGCTGGCCGTCCAGCGCGAAGGGCTCGGCGACCGCGGCGACCAGCCGTTCGGCCAGGGCGGCGGCGTCGACGGTGGTCGCCACGTCGTCCTGGATGACGGCGAACTCGTCGCCGCCCAGCCGCGCCAGCAGGTCGTTGGTCCGTAGCGCCTCCCGCAGCCGGTTCGCGGCCGCCAGCAGCAGCGCATCGCCGACCGGATGGCCGAGGGTGTCGTTCACCTCCTTGAAGCGGTCGAGGTCGAGGAGATGCAGGGCGAAGCCGCGCCCTTCTCCCGCGCGGGCCAGGGCGGTGTCCAGCGCCTCCCGGAACTGCAGGCGGTTGGGCAGGCCGGTCAGCGCATCGTGCCGCGCGGCATGCGCGATGCGCGCCTCCGCCTCCCGCCGCTCGGTCACGTCGATGATGACGCCAAGGGCGCCGAGCGGCCGGCCGGCCGCGTCGTATTCGAAGCGCGTCCGCACCTCCAGGTGCCGGATCCGGCCATCGGTCAGGTGGCGGATGCGGAAGTCGCTGCCGCCCTCGACGATGCCGGCGGCGGTGATGGCGGCGATCCGCGCCTCGATCCGCGCCCGGTCCTCCGGCAGCAGCGGGGCGAGCCAGTCGGCGGCCGGGATCGGCCCGCCATAGTCGGGGAAGCCGAACAGCGCCCGGGTCTGCGGCCCGCATTGCACCAGGCCGGAGACGAAGTCGTGGCGGAATTCGCCGATCCGGCCGATGTCGAGGCCGAGGCGGAGCAGCGCCTCCGCCTCCCGCCGCTCGGTCACGTCGATCACCACGCCGATCGAGGAGATCGCCCGCCCGGTCTCGTCATAGGTGACGCGGGTCCGCGCCTCCATGTGCCGCAGCGCGCCGTCCGAGGGGCGGCGGATATGGTAGTCGAAGGCCAGCTCCACGCGGCGGGCGCGATAGGCGTCGAGCAGCAGGGCCGCCAGGCGCTCCTGCTCCCCGGGCGGCAGCAGCGCGGCGAACTCGGCGTCGGTGATCGTCGCGCGGTCCGGCGGCAGGCCGTGCACCGCCAGCGTCTCGGGGCTGCACTGGACCTCGCGCGTCAGCAGGTCCCGCCGGTAGGTGCCGATCTGGCCGATGACCATGCCGAGGCGGAGCTGCGCCTCGCTGGCCGCCAGCCGCGCCTCGGCCTCGTGCCGCTCCGTCACGTCGATCAGCACGCCGGTGGCGGCGAGCGGCCGGCCGGCGGGGTCGTAGGCGTAGCGCGCCCGCGCCTCCAGGTGGTGGATGCGGCCGGTGCCCGGATGCCGGACGCGGAAGCGATAGGACCCCTCGGGCCGGCGCATCGCCAGCGTCGCCGCGATCATGGCGCGGCAGCGCGGCCGGTCGGCCGGGAGGATGGTGCTGCTCCAGGCCGCGACCGGCATCGGGCCGTCCGCCGGGGGCAGGCCCAGCATGGCCATCGCCCCCGGCTCCGCCCGCACGGTGCCGGCGACCAGGTCCCGGCTGAAGGCGCCGATGCGCCCGATCTCGAGGCAGAGGCGGAGCAGCGCCTGGTCGGCCGGCGGGATCGTCGCCTCCGGCTCCGGCTCGGGCTGCAGGACCAGCAGGAAGCGCCGCGGCGCCCCGCCGGCATCGCGGTCCGGCACGCCGAGGCTGATCCGCAGCGCCGAGAGGCCGCCCGCCGCGCGGCGCAGGCGGAGCGTGCCGGCCCAGGCATCGCCCGGGGCGCCGGCGGCGCACCAGGCCAGCAGCGCCGCCGCCGCGGCCTCCGGATGCAGCAGGTCGGCGAGGCCGCGCTGCAGCAGGTCCGCCGCCGGTCGGCCGAGCAGGGCGGCCGCGCGCGCGGTCGCCCGGGTGAAGCGCCCGGTCGCGGCATCCTGCTCGGCAAGGCCCGGCGCCGCGCCGGCTGCGTCGCCCACCGCCGGTTCGTCCGGCGCAAAGGCCGCCATCGCCGGCGCCGCGGCAT
>NZ_SMOA01000441.1 GCF_004353985.1 Paracraurococcus ruber
GGGCCCGGCGCGTCCCGCCCCGCCGGCCGCGCGACCCCCCGGCGGCCCGTCCCGCCGGCCATGCGAGGAGGATGCGGGCTGACCCTCTACTGCGACACCTCCCTGCTGGTTGCCGCCCTCTGGGGCGGGGAGCGGCCGGCGCCGGCCCGGGATTGGCTCGCGGCGCATCCGGCCGACCTCGCCATCAGCCCCTGGGTGGCGACCGAGTTCGCCGCCGTGCTGGCCCGGGCGTTGCGGGCCGGCCAGGTCACCGCGGCGGCGCGCGACGCCATGGCGGCGCGGTTCGACATCCTGGCCGCGCGATCCCTGCGCCTGCTGCCGATCGACGCCGCCACCTTCGGCGCGGCGGCGGGCTTCGCCATGCGGGCCGGGCTCGGCGCCGGCGATGCGCTGCACCTCGCGGTCTGCGCCGCCGAGGGCGCCCGGCTCTGCACCCTCGACCGCCGGCTGGCCGCCGCCGGGCCGGGGCTCGGGGTGGCGACCGAACTGGTCCGGGCCGCCGGCAAGAGGCCCGGCCAGCCGCACGAACCCCTTGCATCCGGCGGCGCTGCTGGCAGGTAAGGGGGTCAGGAGACCGCGATGGCCGAGCCTGAGGATGACGTGCCCGTGACCGGCAAGGTGCGGGAGAAGCTGGTCGAGACCAAGCAGGCCTGGGCCCGCGAGGGCCGGCTGCTGACCGGGGAGAGCTACCCGCTGGGCGGGACGGCGACGCGCGACCGCCTGCCGCCCGGCCAGACGCTGGTCAAGGACTGGCCGGTGCTCGACCTCGGCGTGCAGCCGGATGTCGCGCCGGACCGCTGGCGGCTGCGGGTGGAAGGGCTGGTGCAGGCGCCGGTGCGCCTGACGCTGGACGAGTTCATGGCCCTGCCCCAGGCGGAGCTGGTCAACGACATCCACTGCGTCACGCAATGGAGCCGCTACGACAACCGCTGGCAGGGCGTGCTGGCGCGCGACCTGGTCGCCCTGGCCCGGCCGAAGGAGGAAGCGCGCTTCGTCGCCTTCACCTCCTATGACGGGTACACCACCAATGTCCCGCTGGCCGAGTTCACCCGCGACGAGGTGCTGCTGGCCCATTCCTGGGAAGGCGCCCCGCTGACCCGGCAGCATGGCGGCCCGGTGCGCGTCGTCATCCCGCGGCTGTATTTCTGGAAGAGCCCGAAATGGGTCACCCGCATCGAGCTGCTGCGCGACGACCGTCCCGGTTTCTGGGAGGTGCGCGGCTACCACAACAACGGCGATCCCTGGCTGGAGGAGCGGTATGGCTGACGCGACGCGATGGCTGCAGCGCCGGATGGCGCGGCCGACGGGCCCGGATGGGCCGCAGCCCGTCTCACGCCGCGCGGCGCTGGCCGCGGCGGGCGCGGTGATGGCGGGCGCGGCGGGCGCCGCCCCCGCAGGGTCGGTCTTCGACTTCACGCCGCAGGCGATCGAGGGCGGGCCGCTGCCGCTGGCGCAGTATCGCGGCCGGCCGATGCTGGTGGTGAACACCGCCAGCTTCTGCGGCTTCACCCCGCAATATGCCGGGCTGCAGCGCCTGCATGAGCGCTTCGGCCCGCGCGGGCTGGTGGTGCTCGGCGTGCCGTCGCAGGACTTCAACCAGGAATCGGCTGACAACGGCAAGGTCAAGGCGTTCTGCGAGGCCAACTACAATGTCGAATTCCCGATGACGGTGGTCTCGCCGATCCGCGGGCCGCAGGCGATGCCGCTCTTCGCCTTCCTGGCGGAGCGTGGCGGCGGGCCGCCGCGCTGGAATTTCCACAAATACCTGGTGGCGCGCGACGGGCGGACGGTGCGCGGCTTCCCGACGGCCATCGGGCCGGAATCGCGTGAGGTGATCCAGGCGATCGAGGCCGCGCTCGCCGCCCCGGCGCCGGCCGCCTGAGGGCGAGAGCGGCTTGCGCGTGCTCCTGAACGCGCAAGCCGCTTTATCCTGATGATTGCAGGGCAGGGTCTCGCGTCCGGGCGTTCACGCCCTGGCGCGATCCGCCCCAGGCGCGTCGCGGCTGGCCTGTGCCGCGCCGCTTGCCGCGGCGCCGCCGGGCATGGCCTAAATCACCGGGCAGGGTCGCGCGCCCGGGCCCTCGCGCCCCCGCCGGGCCTTGCCTTGGCAGCGAGGGGAGCGGCGGCGATGTGCGATGCCTGCGTGATGGGACGGGTGGCGGCGAGGCTGGGCCGCCGCGGGGTATTGGCGGCGCTGGCCGCGGCGCCGGCGATGGTGGCGCCGGCCATGGCGCAGCCGGTGCGCAGCACCGGCTTCGGCCGGGTGGTGGACCTGACCCACGCGCTGTCGCCGGCCTTCCCGACCTTCGGCGGCACGCCGGCGATCGAGATGGAGCAGGCCTTCTTCATCGCCAAGGACGGCTACAACCTGTTCACCATCAAGCATGCCGAGCATGTCGGCACGCATTTCGACGCGCCGCTGCATTTCAGCGCCAATGGCGCATCGGTGGATGCCATCCCGCTGGAGCAGCTGGTCTGCCCGCTGGTGGTGCTGGACGTGCGGGCGAAGGCGGCGAACGACCCCGACTACCAGGTGACGCCCGAGGATGTGGCGGCGCATGAGGCGCAGCAGGGCCGCATCCCGCAGGGCGCCTGCGTCGCGCTGAACTCCGGCTGGGATGCGCATGTGGCGACGCCGCGCTTCCGCAATGCCCAGGCCGACGGGTCGATGCGCTTCCCCGGCTTCCGGCCGGATGTCGCGCCGCTGCTGGCCGGGCGCGGCGTGCTGGGCGTGGCGGTGGACACGCTCTCGCTCGACCATGGCGGATCGAAGGACTTCGCCTTCCACACCGCCTGGCTCGGCAGCGGTCGCTGGGGCATCGAATGCGTCGCCAATCTCGGCGCGCTGCCGCCCACCGGCGCCACCATCGTCGCCGCCGCGCCAAAGATCGCCGGCGGCACCGGCGGCCCGGGACGGGTGCTGGCGCTGGCCTGACGGCGCCGCGCGGCCGCCGGCGATCGGCGCCGGGCGCGGCGCGGTC
>NZ_SMOA01000442.1 GCF_004353985.1 Paracraurococcus ruber
GCGGAGCCGGCCGGCCCGCGCGCGGTCGCCGGGAGGCAGGCCCGCGGCCGGAGCGTGCCGCGCCGCCGCGCGCCTGCCCGGCGGCGATCCGTGCGGTAGGATGCCGGCATGGCCAGCGCCCTCGCCTTTTGTGTCGCCGCCCTCGCCGAGATCGCCGGCTGCTTCGCCGCCTGGGCGGTCCTGCGCCAGGGGGCCAGCGCCTGGTGGCTGCTGCCGGGCGCCCTGTCGCTCGGCGTCTTTGCCTGGGCGCTGACCTGGGTGGAGGCGGATGCCGCCGGCCGTGCCTTCGCCGCCTATGGCGGGGTGTACATCGCCGCCTCGCTGGCCTGGCTCTGGGCGGTGGAAGGGCGGGCGCCGACGCCGTGGGATCTCGCGGGCGCCGCGCTCTGCCTCTGCGGCGCCGGCGTCATCCTGGCCGGCGCGGCGCGCGGCGCCTCCTGACGGGATGGCGGCTCGGAAGGCCGGCGCACCGGCGGCTGCGGCCCCACGGGCCGCACCGGCACGGCCGGCGGTGGACCGGGCGGCGTCACGCGGCCGGCGTCAGCCCACGCCCAGATCGGCCAGGCTCTCCCGCCGCGCCGCATGGATGTCGAGCCAGCCCAGCGCCAGCCGGTCGTCGCGCGCCTGCAGGCGGAAATAGTCGCTCCATCGCTCCGCCGCCTCCTGGAAGCTGGTCCAGCGGCGGGGGTCCAGCTCCCGCCCGAACAGCCCGCTGTGGTGGCCGGTGAACTGCACGGCGGCGTGCCGCCCTTCCCGCGGCGGCTCTGGCGGCCGCACGTCCCAGAGCAGCGCCTGATTGACCAGCTGCGCCCGGTCGTAGCCGCAGGCGCGCAGCAGGCAGATCAGGTCGAAGCTGCTGGCCTCGGCCGAGACGAAATCCGGCCGGCGCCCGTCGAGGAGGAGCTGGCGGATGCATTCCTCGTCCATGCCTTCGACGTCGCATTTCAGGTAGCGCGGCACGCCATGGCGGTCGAAGAGCTCGGACAGGGTGATGGTCGGGACGGTGATCTCGGTGACCGCATGGCCGGCCTTGGCGGCCCAGGCGCGGTCGATGCTGCCCCAGTCATCCTTCTCGGGATTCACCCAGAAGGCGATGCTCTCGCCGCCGCGCGGATAGAGCGCGCAGGGCACCACGGTCAGCCGCCCGGCTTCCACCTCGGCCGCGAAGCGCGCGGCGACCTCGGCGCAGAAATCCGGCCGCGCCTCCAGCGCCACCACGCGGAAGCCCTTGCGCAGGTAGACATCGGTGTCGAGGCCGCGATGCAGGCCGATATCGAAGATCAGGTCGGGCTGCGGCGCGCTCATGCGGCCGTGATAGCGAAGGCGCCGGCGGCGGTCACGCCCGCAGGAACGCGGGGCGCGGCGGCGCCTGGCCGGACCCACGGCAAGGCTGGCCCCACGTCGCGGCGGCCGGCGGCCCGGTCGCTGCCGGCCTCGCGGACATGCTCCCGCTGGTTCGACCGGCATCCCAGGATGATGCGATCGCGGCGAAACGATCTTGCCGGACCAGCGACGCTGCGGGCCTCGTTGCCTGCCTGGCCGCGCGGGTTCGAGCGGCCCGATGACGGGTGGGGGGCGGCAGGCACGGCATGTTTCATCCGCAAGGCCGACGCATGCCGATCGATGGAACAGGCCCGGCAGGCGAGGATGGCCGGGATCGAGCCCCCCATCGCAACCGGTGGCCGCCTGGGCATCGGCGCGGCTTCGACCGCGCCCGCATGGCTGCCGTCCCACGGGGCTCTGCCCTGGATGCGTCGCTGCCGCCATCGCAGGCAGCGGGACGTCCCGCGCCCTGCAGGTTCCAGGTGCCGGACAGCCCTCACCGCCCCTGCGCGTCCGTCGCAGCCGGCGCCGCATCGGCGCCGGTCGAGGTCATCCCACAACTGGCACAGGCCTGCTCCCCAGAGCGGTCGCCGTTCGCCACGGCTCGCGGCAACCGCTCGAGTCATTTTAATCGACGAGCATCCTTACCCGATCAGGTGATTCCACCTGATCGGGAACTGCTCTAGCGCTGCCCGCCCGGCACCCAGAGCACGTCGCCGGCGCCATTGCCGTTCAGCCGCCGCGACAGCACGAACAGGTGGTCCGACAGCCGGTTGAGGTAGCGCACCGCCTCCGGGTTCACCGGCTCGGCCGCCGCCAGCGCGACCACCGACCGCTCCGCCCGCCGGGCAAGGGTGCGCGCCAGATGCGCCGCCGCTGCGGCCGGCGTGCCGCCCGGCAGGACGAAGCTGCGCAGCGGCGGCATCTCGGCATTCATCGCCGCCACCTCCTGCTCCAGCCGCAGGCACTGGCCGATGGTCACCCGCAGCCGCGCATCGTCGCCGGCGCCCGGCATGCAGAGATCGGCGCCCAGGTCGAAAAGGTCGTTCTGGATGCGCGCCAGCATCGCATCCTCCTCCGGCATCGCGGCAAGCTGGATGCGCAGCAGGCCGAGCGCGGCATTCGCCTCGTCCACCGCCCCCATCGCCTCGACCCGCAGGGCATCTTTGCGCAGCCGCGTGCCGTCGCCGAGGGAAGTTTTCCCCTGGTCGCCGCCGCGGGTGGTGATGACGTCGAGCTTGACCATGGTCCTGGATGCCTCAGCGGGACAGGCGGAAGGTGATGTTGGCGAATTTGGTGTCCGCCACCGGCTCCCCGTTGCGGAGCGCCGGCTGCCAGCGCCACTGCGCGTAGTAGTCCCGCGCCGCCTCGTCGAGCGCGGGATCGCCGGTGCTGGTCACCACCTCCACCTTGGTGACCTGGCCCGCCGCGTCAATCTCCAGTTTCAGCCGGACCGTGCCGATGGCGCCGCGCTGCCGCGCCGCGTCGGGGTAGCGCGGCTCCGGCGGCTGGAAGAGCGGGCTGGCGCCCTTGGTCGGGCCGGTGATGGTGGCGCGTCCGGGCGTCGCCGCGGCCTCCGCCGCCGCAGCCGCCGCCGCGGCCTGCACGCTGGAGGGCGCGGGGGCGGGAGACGGGGCAGGCGGCGCCGGGCGGGCC
>NZ_SMOA01000443.1 GCF_004353985.1 Paracraurococcus ruber
CGGCGCGGCGGCCACCGGCGGGGGCGTGCCGCCGCCGACCGCGCCCGGCGGCGCCGGCGGCGTGGGCAGCGGCAATCAGCCCGGCCGCGCCGGGACGCGGTAGCCCGGACCCTTTCCCTCAGCCCGGCGGGCCGCCCCGCTTCCAGGTGATGACCAGCACGTCGCGGCAGGATGGCAGGGCGGGATCCGCCGGCGCCACCGGCGTCACCCCATGCATCACCCTGGAATCGTCCATGATGGCGGTGTCCAGCCGGTCCAGCAGGGTGAAGCGCGCCAGCGCCTGCCCTTCGTCGTCGGTGACCAGCGTCTCCCCGCCCTCCAGGTTGGTGCGGGCGATCATGCCGATCAGCACCACATCCACCCCGTCATGGTGCACGCCCTCGGGCGTCGGGAAGCCGGGGGCGCCGGCCGCCGCCTCGATCCGGAACTGGTGGACCTCGACGTACCAGTCCTGGCCGGGCTGCCGCGCATCGGCGACGGCGCGGCCGAGGCCGAGCAGCGCCTGCAGCGGCGCGCCCTCCGCCACCGCATCCTCCATGGCGCCGAACCAGCGCTCGACGCCGCCATTCAGGCTGTTGTGCACCAGCGCCTGGTAGTGCGGCCGGTGCGGCCCGCGGAGATGGCCGGGGCTGCCGGCCCGGGCGGTGAAATTGGCATGGCGGCGACGGCGGTAGCGGCCGCCATCGGCCATGAAGCGGTCCACCTCCAGCCGCTCCCAGCTGGCGGCGAAAGCCGCCAGCGCGGCGTCGTCCAGGCCAAGCCGGGCCTGCATCGCGGCACCGCGGACCAGGGCGAAGCCCTGCCGGGCGACGGCATCGAGCAGCGGGTCGGTCGGGGCAAGCTGCAGCGCGGCACTCATGACGGGTCACCGATGGCGGGGGCTTCGTGGACGCGGCCGGCCAGCACCTCGGCCACGTGGCGGACCTTCACCGGGCTGCCCTCGCGCTTCAGCCGCCCGGCCATGTTCAGCAGGCAGCCCATGTCGCCGGCCAGCAGCGTGTCGGCGCCGGTCGCGGCGATGGCGGCGGCCTTGTCGGTGACCATGCGGGTCGAGATGTCCGGGTACTTCACGCAGAAGGTGCCGCCGAAGCCGCAGCAGATCTCGGCATCCGGCAGCTCCTTCAGGGTCAGGCCCTCGACGCTGCCCAGCAGCTGCCGCGGCTGCTGCTTGATGCCGAGTTCGCGCAGCCCGGCGCAGGAATCATGGTAGGTGACCGTGCCCTCGTAGCGGGCCTTCACGCCCGCCACCCCCAGCACGTCGGCCAGGAAGCTGACCAGCTCATGCGTGCGGGCCGCCAGCGCCTCGGCCTTGCCGCGGTATTCCGGGTCGTCCCCGAACAGGCCGGGATAGTGGTGCGCGATCATGCCGCCGCAGGACCCGCTGGGGACCACGGTGTAGTCATAGGGCAGGAAGGCATCCACCACGGCACGGGCCAGGTCCTTCGCCGTCGTCCGGTCGCCGCTGTTGTAGGCGGGCTGGCCGCAGCAGGTCTGCGCCGCCGGCACCTCCACCAGGCAGCCCGCCTCCTCCAGCAGCTGGATCGCGGAGAAGCCGACATTGGGCCGGTAGAGATCGACGAGGCAGGTGACGAAGAGCGCGACGCGCGGCCGGGTCTGGAGCATCGGCGCAGTCTAGGTCCGGCCGCATCCCCCTGAAAGCGCGGGAAATGCATGGCCGGGCGGAACGGCCCGCGGCCCGGCCGGCCCTTGCCGCCGCCGGGGGTGCCCGAAGGGGGGCGGGGACCGTGCATCGCCCGGGGCGCGGCGGCGCTGCCTCATGCTGACCGCCGTTGATCGTGACCGATCAACGGCCCCTCGACCGCCGGGCGGTCGGCGCCGCAAACCCTGGCGACGCGGCATCGGCCGCGGCGCCCGTCCGGGCGCGCGGCATGCATGGAGCATTCATGCCGCTGGGAAAAGGCGGCCCGGGGCTACCGGCCTTGCGGCGGCAGGGTCCCCGACGCCGCGCGGCCCCTCCCCGGCCGCAGGGCGCGCCGCGCGGCCTTCCCCGGCTCCGCTCAGGGCTGGCCGCTGCCGCCCGCCGCGCCATAGACCTGCCCGGTGGCGTAGCCGGCATCGGCCGCCGCCAGCTGGACATAGATCGAGGCCAGCTCGGCCGGCTGCCCCGGCCGCCCGAGCGGCGTCTGGCCGCCGAACCGCTCCAGCTTCTCCATGGTCGCGCCGCCCGAGACCTGCAGCGGCGTCCAGATCGGCCCCGGCGCCACGCCGTTCACCCGGATGCCCTTCGGTGCCAGCTGCTTCGCCAGCGACTTCACGTAGTTCATCGTCGCCGCCTTGGTCTGGGCGTAGTCGTAGAGCTCGGGCGAAGGGTCATAGGCCTGCTCGGACGTCGTTCCGATGATGGCGGCGCCCGGCGGCAGGTGCGGCAGCGCCGCCTTGATGGTCCAGAAGGGCGCATAGAGGTTGGTCTTCATCGTCGCGTCGAAATCCTCGTCCGAGACGTCGAGGATCGAGGCGCGGGTCTGCTGCCGCGCCGCGTTGCAGACCAGGATGTCGAGCCCGCCCAGCTCGCGCACCGCGCGCTCCACCATCTGCCGGCAGAAGGCGGCGTCGCGCAGGTCGCCGGGGATGGCGACGGCCTTGCGGCCGGCCTCCTGGATCAGCGCCACCACCTCCCGCGCATCCGGCTCCTCGCTGGGCAGGTAGTTGATCGCCACGTCGGCGCCTTCGCGGGCATAGGCGATGGCGGCCGCGCGGCCCATGCCGGAATCGCCGCCGGTGACCAGCGCCCGCCGGCCGGCGAGGCGGCCATTGCCGCCATAGCTGTGCTCGCCATGGTCCGGCCGCGGCTCCATCCGGCCGGCCAGGCCGGGCCAGGGCTGTTCCTGCCGGCGGAAGGGCGGCTTCGGATAGGCGTCGCGCGGGTTGGGCAGCACGGCCGGGCCGGGCTGGCTGGCCGCGCTGGCCGGCGCCGCGGCCGCCTGGGGCGCGCTGGCCTGGGCCAGCGCCGGCCCG
>NZ_SMOA01000444.1 GCF_004353985.1 Paracraurococcus ruber
CGCCCCGCGGTCGAGGCGGCGCCGGCCGGGCGGCTGCGCGGGCGGCCGATCCCGCCTGCGCGCGCCCGGCCGGTGCCCTCGTCCGTGCGCCCCATCGGATCGGCGCCGGCGATCGGCGGAAGGGCCCTGGCACGCCCGCGCCCTGCTCCCGGCCGGGGCCCCCCTCCTTCGGCCGCCATCCGCCCAGGCCCTTCTCCGCAGGCCCGCCCCATCCGCCCGGGCGTTACCGCCTTCCGGCGATCTGCTCTATAGGCGGCGGCATGTCCGATGCGCCCTTCCTGCCCCGCCCGCCCGAGCCGAACCGCATCTGCGGCCCGGCGGCGGTCCGGGCGCTGTTCCTGCGGCGCCCGCAGCAGGTGCTGCGGCTGTTCTACACCGAGGACCGGCGCCGCATCGCCGGCCCGCTCTGCCAGCACCTGGCGCGGACCCGCCGCCCCTACCGGGAGGTGGGGCCGCAGGAGATGATGCGGATCGCCGGCACGCAGCACCATGGCGGCCTCTGCGCCGTCGCGGTCGCCCGCTTCGCCGAGCCGCTGCCGGGCCATGCCCTGCCGCCGGACCTGCCGAAGGCGCCGCTGCTGCCGGTGCTGGACGGCATCGGCAATCCGCACAACCTGGGCGCCATCGCCCGGTCCGCCGCCTTCTTCGGCGCCACCTCGCTGCTGCTGTCGGGCGATCAGCGGCAGGCGGACCTGTCCGATGCCGCCTTCCGCACCGCCGAGGGCGGGCTCGAGCATCTGCAGGTGCTGCGGTCGCGCGACCTGCCGATCCTGCTGAAGGGCATGCGCGGACGCTTCCTGACCGTGGCCGCCGTCGCCGCCGGCGGCCTGCCGCCCGGGGCGATCCCGCGCGACCGGCCGATCGCGCTGCTGCTGGGCAATGAGGAGCAGGGGCTGCCGTCGGCGACGCTCGAGGCCTGCGAGGCGCGCGTCACGCTTGCCGGCAGCAAGTTTATGGAAAGCCTGAATGTTGCCGCCGCTGCGGCCGTGCTGTTCCATGCGCTCGGGGCGGTTCCCCAGGCTGCGGCATGAGCGGCGACGCCCCGACCCCGGGGAGGCTGGAGACGCGCGAGGAGGCTGGCGGCCGCCGCCTCGCCTTCCACGGCGCGCTGGATGCCGGGGCCGCGGCGCGGCTGTGGCCGGAGGCGCTGCGCCAGGCCCGTGGCGCCCGCAGCCTGGTGCTCGACCTCGCGCGCGTCACCGCGCTCGACACCGCCGGCGCGGTGCTGCTGCTCAGGCTGGAGCGGGAGGCGCGTGGCGCCGAGTTCCGCGGGCTCCCGGCCGGGCCGCTGGAGGCGGTGCTGGACCGCACCCGCGCCGCGCTGGCCAGGCCGGCGCCGCAGCCGCCGGCGCCGCTGCCCTTCCTCGGCCGGATCGGCGAGGCCGCCTGGACCCGCGGCCAGGACATGCTCGGCCAGGTCGCCTTCCTGGGGGAGGCGCTGGTGGCCGGCACCGCCGTCATCCGCCGCCCCTGGCGGCTGCGCGGCGCCGAGGTGCTGCGCCACCTGGACGAGGCCGGGCTGCGCGCCTTCGGCCTCACGATCCTGCTCGGCTACCTGATCGGCCTGATCCTCGCCTTCCAGTCCTCCATCCCCATGAGGCAGTTCGGGGCGGAGATCTTCATCCCCAACCTCGTCGGCATCTCCCTGCTGCGGGAACTCGGGCCGCTGATGGCCGCGGTGATCCTCGCCGGCCGCACCGGCTCGGCCTATGCCGCCGAGATCGGCACCATGACGGTGAACGAGGAGATCGACGCGCTGCGCGTCATGGGCATCGACCCGATCGCCTGGCTGGTGCTGCCGCGGCTGCTGGCGGCCATGCTGGCGATGCCGGTGTTGTCGCTGCTGCTCGACCTCGCCGGGCTGCTGGGCATGACGACGGTGATGGCGACGCTCGGCTTCCCGGCGGTGGCGGTGGTGAACCAGCTGCAGACCTGGGTGAAGCTGAAGGACCTGCTGGGCGGCGTGGCGAAGGCGGCGGTCTTCGGGCTCGCCATCGGCCTGATCGGCTGCCGCGCCGGCCTGTCCGCCGGGCGCGGGCCGCGGGCGGTGGGCGATGCCGCGACCGGCGCGGTGGTGGGCGGCATCGTCGCCATCGTGCTGCTGGACGGGGTCTTCGCCGTGCTGTTCTTCCGGCTGGGCTGGTAGCGATGCCCGCCAGCCAGGAAGCCGAGGCGGTGATCCGCGTGCGCGACCTCGCCGCCCGCTTCGACGGGCGGACGGTGTTCGAGCATGTCTCCTTCGATGTCCGCCGCGGCGAGGTCTTCGTCATCCTCGGCGGCTCCGGCTGCGGCAAGTCCACGCTGCTGAAGCACATCATCGGCCTCTACCAGCCGGCCGAGGGCAGCATCGAGGTGCTGGGCGAGCGCATCGAGGCGCTGGAGGGCGCGGCGCGGCAGGCGCTGCTGCGCCGCATCGGCGTCATGTGGCAGTCGGGCGCGCTGTTTGGCTCCTCGACGCTGGCCGAGAATGTCGAGGTGCCGCTCGAGGAGCATACCGGCCTGCCGGCCGAGGCGCGGGCGCTGGTGGCGCGCGTCAAGCTCGGCCTGGTCGGGCTTTCCGACGCGGCGCTGCGGCTGCCGGCGGAGATCTCGGGCGGGATGGCCAAGCGCGCCGGCATCGCCCGCGCCATGGCGCTCGACCCGCCGATCCTCTTCCTCGACGAGCCCTCGGCCGGGCTCGACCCCATCACCTCGGCCGGGCTCGATGCGCTGATCACGCAACTGGCGCGCGACCTCGGCACCACCTTCGTGGTGGTGACGCATGAGCTGCAATCGATCCTGGCGATCGGCGATCGCTGCATCATGCTCGACAAGGAGGCCAAGGGCATGATCGCCGAGGGCGACCCGCGCCGGCTGCGCGACGAGAGCCAGAACCCCGTGGTGCGCGCCTTCTTCCGGCGCGAGGTGATGGCATGAGGCCCGGATCCGGCCGCCGCGGGGCGCGGGCGGCGCCGCCGCCGGCCATCGCCGCCGCGC
>NZ_SMOA01000445.1 GCF_004353985.1 Paracraurococcus ruber
GGGGGCGGTAGCGGCGCGGCCGGGCCGGCGCGCGTCGCGCGCGCCCCCGGCCAGGGCGATGGCCCACGCCGCGGCGTCGCGCGGCGTTCACGCCGCTCCGCGATCCGCTCTAGACTGCCGCCATGAAACGCTTCTGGGACACCGCCGCGGTAGAACCCGAACCGGGCGGCTTCCGCGTGACCCTGGACGGGAAGCCGGTGCGCCTGCCCGGCGGCACGCCGCTGCAGGTCGGGTCGGCCGCGTTGGCCGCGGCGATCGCCGCCGAATGGGACGCCGCCGGCGGCAGCAAGGGCGGGGAGATGGGGCCGGCCGACATCCCCCTCACGCGCCTCGCCGGCACGGCGCAGGAACGCATCGCGCCGGACCCCGCGCCGATGGTGGAAGGGCTGGCGCGCTATGCCGAGTCGGACCTGCTCTGCTACCGCGCCGAGGACCGCAGGCTGGCCGCGCTGCAGGCCGCCGAATGGCAGCCGCTGCTGGACTGGGCGGCGCTGCAGCATGACGCGCCGCTGCGGGTGACCGCCGGGCTGATGCCGGTGCCGCAGGACCCCCCTGCGGTCGCCGCGCTGCGCCGCGCGGTCGCCGCGCAGGACCCGATCGGGCTGGCCGTCCTCGGCGTGCTGGTGCCGGCCTTCGGCAGCCTGGTGTTGGGCCTGGCGGTGGTGGAGGGGCGGCTGGACGCCGCGGAGGCGCATCGCCTGGCCATCCTGGACGAGACCTTCCAGGAGGAATTCTGGGGCCTGGACGCCGAGGCCGCCGAGCGCCGCCGCCGCGTCGCCGCCGAGGTGGCGGTGGCGGGGCGGCTGCTGGCACTCGCCCGGGCGCCCGCGGCATGAGGGCGCGGCACCTGCTGATCGGCGGCCGGGTGCAGGGCGTCGGCTACCGCGACTGGATGGTGCGGGAGGCGGGGCGGCTCGGCCTGTCCGGCTGGGTGCGCAACCGCCCGGACGGGCAGGTGGAGGCGGTGGTCGCCGGGCCGGAGCCGGCGGTGGAGGCGTTGCTGACGCTGCTGCGCCGCGGGCCGCGCCTGGCCCGCGTGGACAGCATCGAGGAGACCTTCTGGGAGGAGGAGGTGCCGCCGGGCTTCTTCCGGCGCTGACCGGCGCCGGCCCCGTCGGCGTGCGGATCCCGGCCGCCGGAGCGGCTGGCGCGGCGCTGCGGGCAGGCGAGCCGCCTGGGGTCGTGGGCGTGTGGCGCGAAGCGATGTTGCCCGCCACGCCGGTCGCCCCGGGCACGGTCGCGGTCATGCCGGGACCCGGCACCGCGACCGCGTCCCGATCGGATGGCGGCATCCCGCCGCGCCGCGATCCGCTCTGGCCGCGATCGCCCGGGCGTCGCGCGTCCGCCCCAACGCAGCATGCCTAGCGATGCGCGGCCGGGAGCCTGGCCCGCGCCAGGCGCCATCCGGCGTCGCCGGCCCGCGCCCCCGATGCCGGTTGCATCGGCAAGGCGACGGACTCTGCCCGGGTTCCCACGCGGATTGCGGCGCAATCGGCGTGGCGGCCCGCCAGGGCGGAAGAGACCCGCCAGGACCTGCCGCAGCCCTTCGCCGGCACGCCCCAGGCCCGCAACGGGCGCCGGCCGCGGAATTCGTTGCGGTGAAGGCAGCGCGGCGCGCATGCTCGATCGCGCCGTCGGCCGGCGCCGGCGGCCAAGCCCACCGGCAGGGAGCCGAAACGTCATGAACCGTCGCAGCATGCTGGGCGCCGCCCCGGCAGCCCTTGGCACATCCGCCCTCCTCGCGCCCGCGCTCTTCACGCCCGCCCTGGCGCAGACCCAGAACCCCGAGATCCGCTGGCGCTTGGCCAGCAGCTTCCCGAAGAACCTCGACATCCTCTATGGCGGGTCGGAATACCTGGCGAAGCGCGTCGCGCAGATGACCGACAACCGCTTCCAGCTCCGCTGCTTCGCGGCCGGGGAGATCCTGCCGGCGCTGCAGGTGCTGGACGGGTTGCAGACCGGCACGGTCGAATGCGGCCAGACCGCCAGCCTGTACTACGTGGGCAAGGACCCGACCTTCGCCGCCTTCACCGCCATCCCCTTCGGGATGAACATGCGGCAGATGACCGCCTGGCTGCGGCATGGCGGCGGCAACGAGATCGCGGCCGAGCTCTATCGCGACTACAACGTGGTCGGCATTCCCTTCGGCGACACCGGCACGCAGATGGGCGGCTGGTTCCGCAAGGAGGTTCGCAGCCTGGAGGACCTGTCCGGGCTGAAATTCCGCATCTCCGGCTTCGCCGGGCATCTCTTCGCCAAGCTCGGCGCCGCGCCGACGCAGATCGCCGGCGCCGACATCTACCCGGCGCTGGAGCGCGGGACGATCGACGCCGCCGAGTGGATCGGCCCCTATGACGACGAGAAGCTCGGCTTCGCCCGCATCGCCCGGTACTACTACGCGCCCGGCTTCTGGGAGGGATCCTCCCGCGGCGTGTTCATGGTGAACCTGCGCGCCTGGGAAAGCCTGCCCGACCATTACCGCCACGCGCTGGAGGTGGCCTGCGGCGAGGCGACGATGGAGATGGCGTCCCGCTACGACGACGCCAACCCGAAGGCGCTGCGGCGGCTGGTGGGCGGCGGCGCGGTGCTGCGCGGCTGGCCGCGGGAAGTGGTGCAGGCCGCCTGGCGCGCGAGCGGCGAGCTGTACGAGGAGACGGCGGCGCAGAACCCGCGCTTCCGGAAGATGTGGGCCAGCTACAAGGCCTTCCGGGACGAGCAATTCCAGTGGTTCCGGGTGGCGGAGAATGCCTACGAGAATTTCGCCTTCGCGGCGGCGGCGCGGTAGCGCAGGTCGGGGGAGAATCTTCACCTCTCCCTTTTCGACTGGAGCAGATCCCGATCAGGTGGAAGCACCTAAGTGTCCATCCGGGAACATGGTGAGTCATCTGAATCGGTTGTGACTGGCGGGTTGCGGCGGGTGGTGCGCGATTTGGCGGGATGTGGACGCCGGAGAACCGCGGTCGGTATGACCGCA
>NZ_SMOA01000446.1 GCF_004353985.1 Paracraurococcus ruber
GCCGGCCTTGCGCCAGCGCAGGGCGCCGCCCGCCCCGCGCGGGGCGGCGTCGCGGCGGCAAGGACCCGCCGGGACGCGACGCAGCCCTCTGCGGGCACGCCCTAGCTTGTGCCGGATGGGCACCGCGACCCGCTGGCGCGGCCTGGCCCCCCGCCGGGGGCGCGGCGCGTGCTGACGCTGTACCTGTCGCCCGGTTCCAGCGCGATGGCGCCGCATATCGCGCTGCACGAGATCGGCCAGCCCTTCGAGACCCGGGTGCTGTCCTTCGCGCGGCGCGACCACCGCGACCCCGCCTTCCTGGCGATCAACCCGGACGGCAAGGTGCCGGTGCTGCTGGTGGATGGCCGCCCGCTCACGGAGGTGGCCGGCATCTTCTTCTACCTCGCCCGGCGCTTCCCCGCCGCAGGCCTGCTGCCGGAAGGCGGGGCGGAGGCGGAGGCCCGGGTCGTGTCCTGGATGTCCTTCCTGGCCGCCACGGTCCATCCGGCGCGGCGGCAGGGGCCCGATGCGGCCCGCGCCGCCTATGCCCTGGCCGAGCAGCGGCTCGGCGGCGCGGACTGGGCGGTGGGCGGCCGCCTGTCCATCGCCGACATCCACCTGTTCCGCCTGTTCTGGCGCTTCCGCAACGCCTCGCCCCCGGATGGCGCCCTGTTTCCCGGGCTGCAGGCGCATCATGACCGGATGATGCAGCGGCCCGCGGTGCAGCGGACCTGCGCCGCCGAGGCGGCCACGGGCTACGAGTTGCCGGCATGAGACGCCTGCCGCGTGCCGGCGCCGCGGACCGCCCCCGATGATCAAGTATATCGGCAGCAAGCGCGCCCTGCTGACGCATATCCTCTCGGCTGTCGGCGCCACCGCGCCGGCCGATGCGCCCGGGGGGACGACCGTGCTCGACCTCTTTTCCGGCACCGCCCGCGTCGGGCATGCGCTGAAGCGCGCCGGCTACCGCGTGGTGGCCAACGACCACAACGCCTTCGCCCATACCCTGGCCACCTGCTACGTTCAGGCGGACGCGGAGCGCTGGGCGGAGCCCGCGCGCCGCATCCTGGAGGACCTGCAGCGCCTGCCGCCGCGCCCGGGCTGGTTCACCGCCACCTATTGCGAGCAGGCGCGCTACTTCCACCCCGACAATGGCGGCCGGATCGAGGCGATGCGCGAGGCCATCGCCGCCCTGGCGGCCGAGCCGGAGCTGGAGGCGGTGTTGCTGACCGCGCTGCTGGAAGCGGCCGACCGCGTCGATTCCACCGCCGGCCTGCAGATGGCCTACATGAAGGCCTGGGCCCCGCGCGCCTTGAACCCGATCGCGCTTCGCCTGCCCGCCCTGCTGCCGCGGCCCGAATCCGGCGCCTGCCAGGCCCTGTGCGGGGAGGCGGAGGCGGTGGCCGCGGCGGTCGCATGCGACCTCGCCTATCTGGACCCGCCCTACAACCAGCATTCCTACCTGCGGAACTACCATGTCTGGGAGACGCTGGTGCGCTGGGACCGGCCGGAGGTCTATGGCATTGCCCGCAAGCGGGTGGATTGCCGCGACCGGCTCTCCGCCTTCAACAGCCGCCCCGGCATCGGCCCGGCGCTGGCCCGCACCATCGCCGCGCTGCGCTGCCGCGCCGTCGTCGTGTCCTTCAACGACGAAGGCTACCTGGACCGCGCGGCGCTGGAGGCGATGCTGGCCGAGCGGTTCGCGGTGCAGGTGGTGGAGATCCCCTATGGCCGCTATGTCGGTGCCAAGATCGGCATCCACAATCCGAAGGGAGAGAAGGTGGGCACGGTGGGACGCCTGACGAATACCGAATACCTGTTCGTGGCGACGGACCGGCGGCTGCCGCCGCCGTCCCTGCGGGTGGCCTGAGATGCCCGGCCGTCCCTCCCTCGCCCGCAAGGTGCTGGGCTTCCTGCTGCTGGGCGTCGGCGTGCTCGGCCTCGTCCTGCCGATCCTGCAGGGGATCCTCTTCCTCGCCCTCGGCCTGTTCGTGCTGCGGGACCAGTATGGCTGGGCGCGGGACGCCATGGCGAAGCTGCGCGCCCGCTTCCCGCGCCAGGTCGACGGGATCGAGGCCATGGAGGCGCGGATGATCGGCTGGTTCCAGCGCCAGGGGGACCGGCTGCGCAAGCTGCTGCCGTAACGGCCGAACCGCGCGGCCCGCGGGCCGTTTGCCCTGCCGGCCGGCCACGTCCCCAGGATGGCCGGAACGGGAGACGTTCCATGCACCCCATGAACCGCAGACTTGCCCTTCTTGCCGGCACCGCCGTCCTTGCCGCGGCCCCGGCCCTCGCCCAGACCCAGCAGCAGCGCGCC
Source organism: Paracraurococcus ruber (assembly GCF_004353985.1). Taxonomy (GTDB): domain Bacteria; phylum Pseudomonadota; class Alphaproteobacteria; order Acetobacterales; family Acetobacteraceae; genus Paracraurococcus; species Paracraurococcus ruber. The sequence continues at coordinate 2,297 of NZ_SMOA01000446.1, forward strand.
CAGGCGGCCCAGGGGCAGGCAGGCGGCCCGGCGGCGACCACCGCCCCCGCCTCGACCGGCGCCCGGGCGGAGGTGGTGACGGCCGAGGAGTTCATCCGCCTGTCCACCATGAGCGACCGCTTCGAGATCGCCAGCAGCCGCATCGCCGGCGAGAAGTCGCAGAATGCGCAGGTGAAGGAATTCGCCCAGCAGATGATCCGCGACCACGAGAAGACGTCGCAGGACCGGCAGAAGGTGGCGCAGGTCATCCCCGGCTCCGGCGCCGGCGCCGGCACGCCGCTGCCGAACGGGCGGGAGGCGCAGGGCAGCCGGGGCAGCGCCCCCATCACCAACACCCAGTCCGGCCCGCAGGCGGAAGGGCTGGACCAGCAGCATGCCGCCATGCTCCAGCAGCTGCAGCAGGCCAGCGGCCCGGCGCTGGACCGGCTGTACATCCAGATGCAGGTGCAGTCGCACCGGCAGGCGGTGGACCTGGTGCGCAACTACGGCCAGCAGGGCGACAACCCGCAGCTGAAGCAGTTCGCCAACCAGATCCTGCCGGATCTCGAGAAGCACCTCGAGATGGCGCAGCGCATCCAGCAGTCGCTGCCGAGCTGATCCCGGGCGCGGCGCCGCCGCGGGCCTGCGGGCCCGTCCGGCGCCGCCGCCTGCGACCCCGCGCCGGCCGGG
>NZ_SMOA01000447.1 GCF_004353985.1 Paracraurococcus ruber
CGCAATCCGCTCGCGGCCGTGCGCCGGGGCGGCGCCGCCCAAAGGGGGGAAGGCGGCGCCGCCCGGCCTGCACCCCGGGCCCGCCTCGGGGTAGCGGCGGGTCCAGGCTGGGCCGGGCGGCCCGGGGAAGGACGCCCGGCCAGGGGTGGCTTCGGCAGCAATGCCGCCGGCAGCGGTGGGACCGACCGGGACGGATCGCGGCGGATGCCGCGCGGCCCCCGGCCGCCAGGATGCCAACCGGCCCGCGCCCCGCGCCGGCGCATCGCCCGCCGGGTCCCGGCGCCCGGCATCGCCCCCGTCCCGGCCGGGGGCGGCCGGCGCTACAGCAGCGCCAGCTGCCGCGGCGCGGCCTGCACCTCCGGCGCGCGGAACTGGGTGCAGTCCAGCCGCTGGCTGCGGCCATTCGTGCCGGTCAGGCCGTGCCGGGCCGCCGCCACCTTGAAGCGCCCGGCCAGCATGTCGGCATAGGGCCCCTCGCCGGTCTGCCGGACGCCCCAGCGGCTGTCATAGGCCTTGCCGCCGCGCGTCTCCCGCACCAGGGCCAGCACCCGCGCCGCGCGGTCGGGGACATGCAGCCGCAGCCATTCCTCGAAGAGCTGCCGGATCTCGAGCGGCAGGCGCAGCAGCACATAGCCGGCCCGCGTCGCGCCGGCCGCCGCGCTCTCGGCCAGGATGCGCTCCAGCTCCGCGTCGTTCAGCCCGGGGATCATCGGCGCCGCCAGCACGCCCACCGGCACGCCGGCCTGGGCCAGCGTCGCCATCGCCTGCAGCCGGCGTCGGGGCGCCGCCGCCCGCGGCTCCATCCGCCGCGCCAGGCCGGCATCCAGGGTGGTGACCGACAGGCAGACATGCACCAGGTTGCGCCGCGCCAGCCGCGTCAGGATATCCAGGTCGCGCAGCACGCCGGCCGACTTCGTGACGATGGTGACCGGGTGGCCGAAGCGCTCCAGCACCTCCAGCACCTGCCGCGTGATCAGCAGCGTCCGCTCGATCGGCTGGTAGGGGTCGGTGTTGGCGCCCAGCGCCACGGGCCGCGCCTCGTAGCCCGGCCGGCGCAGCTCCTTCTCCAGCAGCGCCGGCAGGTCCGGCTTGAACAGCAGCTTGGTCTCGAAATCCAGGCCGGGCGAGTAGCCGACATAGGCATGGCTCGGCCGGGCATAGCAGTAGACGCAGCCATGCTCGCAGCCGCGATAGGGGTTCAGCGACCGGTCGAAGCCGATATCCGGGCTGTCGTTGAAGGCCAGCGCGGTCCGCGCCTTCTCCCGCACCAGGGTGGTCGGCAGCGGCGGCAGGTCGGACAGGTCCGCGAGCGAGCCCCAGCCATCGTCGAAGGCTTCCCGCGCCGTGCTCTCATACCGCACGGCGGGGTTGGACGCCGCGCCGCGCCCCCTGCGGGCGGCGGACACCAGGGCATCGGCGGGGACAGAGGCGGAGAGACCGTCCGGCATGGCGGAGTTCCCTATCTGTTCGTCGGCACCTTGCCGGGTGCCCCACCCGGCTGTCAAGAACATCGCACGAACGAATGGTTAATGCCGACGGGATCCCGCCTTGGAACAATGCCTGACCATCGTCATCCCCACGCTGAATGCCGCCGCCGCGCTGCCGCGCACCCTCGCGGCCTGCGCCGAGGCGGAGGCGGCGATCCTCGTCGTCGATGGCGGCAGCAGCGATGCCACGCGGGCCATCGCCGCCGCGGCCGGCTGCCCGGTGCTGCCGGCGGCGCGCGGCCGGGGGACGCAGCTGGCGGCCGGCGGGGCGGCGGCGACCGGGCACTGGCTGCTGTTCCTGCATGCCGACACGCGCCCGGCGCGCGGCTGGTCGGCGGCGGTGCGGCACTTCATGGCGGACCCCGGCAACCGGCATCGCGCCGCGCATTTCGCCTTCGCGCTCGACGATCCCGCGCCGCAGGCCCGGCGCCTGGAAAGGCTGGTGGCCTGGCGCTCCCGCCGCCTCGGCCTGCCCTATGGCGACCAGGGGCTGCTGCTCTCCCGCGCGCTGTACGAGGCGGTGGGCGGCTACCGGCCCCTGCCGCTGATGGAGGATGTGGACCTGGTGCGCCGCATCGGCCGGCGCCGGCTGGCGGCGCTGCCGGTCGCCGCCGTCACCTCGGCCGAGCGCTGGCGGCGGGATGGCTGGTATCGCCGCTCCGCCCGCAACCTGCTCTGCCTCGCGCTCTGGTTCCTCGGCCTGCCGCCGCGCTGGATCGCGCGGGTGTATGCCTGATGCCGGGCCTGACGCCGGCCGCCTCGCACCCGGGTCCCGGCCGGCCGCCGCGGGGGCGGGCATGAAGGGCGACACGCTGATCCTCTTCGCCCGCGCGCCCCGGCTCGGCACGGTCAAGCGAAGGCTGGCGCGGGAGGTGGGGGAGGTCGCGGCGCTGCGCTTCCATCGCGGCCAGCTGCGGCGCCTGGCGCGGGAGCTGGGGCGCGACCGCCGCTGGCGCACCCTGCTGGCGGTCACGCCCGACCGGGCGCGCTGGCCCGCCGGCCTGCCGATGACCGGCCAGGGGCGGGGCGATCTCGGCCAGCGGATGGCGCGGGCGCTGGCCCGGCACCGCCGGGCGGTGCTGGTCGGCAGCGACATCCCCGGCCTCGGCCGCGCCGAGGTGGCGGCAGCCTTCCGCGCACTGGGGAAGGCCGGGGCGGTGTTCGGCCCGGCCGAGGATGGCGGCTACTGGCTGGTCGGCTTCGGCCCGCGCCGGCCGCCCGACCCCTTCCGCGGCGTCCGCTGGTCCACCGAGCATGCGCTGGCGGACACCCTGGCGAATTGCCGCGGCCATCGGGTGGCGCTGCTGCGGCGGCTGCGCGATGTGGACGGCGCCGCCGACCTGCCGCGCGGCACCATGCGGCGGGCCGCGCCCGCCCGCCAGGGTCCGCCGGGCGGCGCGCCGCCGCGCTGAGGCTGCCGGACCGCGGCCCGTGTCATGCGCGACGGCGCG
>NZ_SMOA01000448.1 GCF_004353985.1 Paracraurococcus ruber
CGGGCGCCCCGGCATCAGGCGGCCGGCGGCCGGCCCGCGATCGCCCGCGTCACCCGCGCCGCCGCGTCGCGCACCAGCGGGCCGAAGCGGGCGATCGCCTCCGGCGTCACCCGCACCGTCGGGCCGGACACCGAAAGCCCCGCCACCGCCTCCCCAAACTCGTTGAAGATCGGCGCGCCGACGCAGCGCATGCCCAGGTTGCGCTCCTCGTCATCCACCGCGTAGCCGCGCTCGCGCACCGCGGCCAGGTCGGCGAGCAGCGCCGGCAGGGTCGTCAGCGTCCGTTCGGTGAAGCGCGGCAGGCCGACCCGCTTCAGCGTCGCCGCCGCCGCCTGCGGCGGGCGATAGGCCAGGATCGCCTTGCCGGCGCCCGAGGCATGGAACAGCGCCCGCGTGCCGGGGCGGAAGAAGGCGCGGATCGCCTCATGCGTCTCCACCTGGCTGACGAAGACGACCCCGTCCTCCTCCGCCACGGCGAGGTTCGCCGTCTCCCCGCAGGCGGCGACCAGGCCCTGCATGGCGTCCCGCCCGCAATCCGCCAGCTTGCGGCGGCGGAGGAAGGCGGTGCCGATGCGGAAGGTCTCGACCCCCACCAGCCAGAGTTGCGTCGAGGCATCGAACTCCGCCAGGCCGCGGCGCTGCAGGGTCAGCAGCATGCGATAGGCGGTGGACATCGGCAGGTCGGCGCGGCCGGCCAGGTCGGTCAGCGTCAGCCCATCCGCCTCGGCCAGGGTCGCCAGAAGCGCCAGGGCGCGGTCGAGCGACTGGACGGGGGCATCCTCCGCCTCGGCGGGCGCCTGGCGCGGGCGGCCGCGCCGGCGGTGCTGCACGGTCTGCGACATGATCCGCCCCCAGACGTTTCGTTAAATATTCTTTGCCTGCGCAATTCTTTTTCCATTCTCCTGCGGGCAGGCGCAACGGAAAACATTGAGGCCTTTTGAATTCAGAGGCTTGCACTATTTATGCCGCATCGCGGAAAAAGCTTTCGGAAAAATTGCAGGCGGCGCCGTCTTCCGGCACTCCTTCCGGCATCCGGGAACGGGGGTGGCGACAATGGCACGGATGCGGGCGGTGGATGCGGCGGTGCTGGTCCTGGCGCGGGAAGGGGTGCACTGCGCCTTCGGCGTGCCGGGCGCGGCGATCAATCCCTTCTACTCGGCGATGCGGGCACATGGCGGCATCCGCCACATCCTGGCCCGCCACGTCGAAGGCGCGTCGCACATGGCGGACGGCTTCACCCGCGCCAGGGCCGGCAATATCGGCGTCTGCATCGGCACCAGCGGGCCGGCGGGGACCGACATGATCACCGGGCTCTACACCGCCCAGGCGGACAGCCTGCCCATCCTCTGCATCACCGGTCAGGCGCCGCGCGCCAGGCTGCACAAGGAGGATTTCCAGGCCGTGGACATCGAATCCATCGCCCGCCCGGTGACGAAATGGGCGGTGACGGTGCGCGAGCCGGCGCTGGTCCCGCAGGTCTTCCAGCAGGCCTTCCACCTGATGCGCAGCGGCCGGCCGGGCCCGGTGCTGGTGGACCTGCCGGTGGACGTGCAGGTGGCCGAGATCGAGTTCGACATCGACACCTATGAGCCGCTGCCGGCCTGGAAGCCGGCGGCATCGCGCAGGCAGGTCGAGCGGGCGATCGAGATGCTGCAGGCCGCCGAGCGGCCGCTGATCGTCGCCGGCGGCGGCGTCATCAACGCCGATGCCTGCGAGGAGCTGGTGCGCTTCGCCGAGCTCACCGGCGTGCCGGTGATCCCGACGCTGATGGGCTGGGGGTCTATCCCGGACGACCATCCGCTGATGGCCGGCATGGTCGGGCTGCAGACCAGCCACCGCTACGGCAACGCCAATTTCCTGCAATCCGACTTCGTGCTGGGCATCGGCAACCGCTGGGCCAACCGCCACACCGGCAGCATCGAGAAATACACCGCCGGCCGGACCTTCGTGCATGTGGACATCGAGCCGACGCAGATCGGCCGCGTCTTCGGCCCCGATCTCGGCATCGTCTCCGACGCCCGCGCCGCGCTGGCGCTGTTCTGCGCGGTGGCGGAGGAGATGCGGGCGGCGGGGCGGCTGAAGGACTACTCCGGCTGGGCGGAGACCTGCCTGCACCGCAAGCGCACCATGCTGCGGCAGACGCATTTCGACCAGGTGCCGCTGAAGCCGCAGCGGGTGTTCGAGGAGCTGCTGGGCCATGCCGGGCGGGACACCTGCTACGTCACCACCATCGGCAACTCGCAGATCATGGCGGCGCAGCTGCTGAAGGTATATGAGCCACGGAACTGGATCAATTGCGGCCAGGCCGGGCCGCTGGGCTGGACGCTGCCGGCGGCGCTCGGCGTCCGCGCCGCCGATCCGGAACGCAAGATCGTCGCCATCTCCGGCGACTACGACTTCCAGTTCCTGATCGAGGAGCTGGCGGTCGGCGCGCAGCACAAGCTGCCCTTCCTGCAGGTGGTGGTGAACAACTCCTATCTCGGGCTGATCCGCCAGGCGCAGCGCGGCTTCCAGATGGATTTCGAGGTCAGCCTGGCCTTCGAGAACATCAATGCCGCGGACGACCCGGATGCCGTGCCGGGCTATGGCGTGGACCATGTGGCGGTGGCGGAAGGCCTGGGCTGCAAGGCGATCCGGGTGAAGTCGCCGAACGAGTTCGGCGAGGCCTTCGCCCGCGCCGAAGCGCTGATGGAGCAGCATGGCGTGCCGGTGGTGCTGGAATGCATCCTGGAGCGGCAGACCAACATCGCCATGGGCACCGAGATCGACGCGGTGAACGAGTTCGAGGAGGTGCTCTGCCTCGACCCGCGGCTGAGCAAGGAGAATGGCTGGACGCCGGCGGCGCCGCGCGTGCCGGCGACCGCCTGATGCGGCGCCGGGGCGGATCGCGCCGGGCGGGCCATGGCCCGGCGCGGGCGCCGTCCCGGCGGCATGGCC
>NZ_SMOA01000449.1 GCF_004353985.1 Paracraurococcus ruber
GGCGCGCCTGGCCGAACGCGGCCCGGCCCCGCGCCTGCCGCGTCCCGATGGGCACGGGCGGCCGGCACCAGCCCCCGGCGGCAGAGCATCCGCCGGTGTTCGGATGCGGGCCTCCGAACCCGCCCCGCCCTGGCGTGCCCTCCCTTCGCCATGGCCCACGGCAACCGCCATGGTCATTCGACCCCACCAGCATCCCGACCCGCCCAGGTGATCCCGCCTGAGCGGGACCTGCTCTAGCGGCGCGGCCTCGCCGAGCGATGCGCATCGCCCTCTTCACCCTGGAAGCGGCGCCCGGCAGCGCGGCGGTCGCCGCCTTCGCCGAGCGGCACGCCGCCGAGATCGTGCTGCTCGGCCTGTCCGACCCCTATCGGCCCGGCGCCGGCGGGCCGCTGCGGCAGGGCTGGCGGCACCTGCGGCGCTCCGGCCCAAGGCTGCTGCCCTTTCTGCTGGTGAACTATGCGCTGCCGCGGCTGCGGCCGGGGCCGACGCGGCTGCGGCGCCTGGCCGCGCGGCACGGTATCCCGCTGCAGGTGGTGCAGGCGGTGAACGGGCCGGCGATGGCGGCGGCGCTGCGGGCCGCCCGGCCGGACCTGCTCGTCTCCCTGCATTTCGACCAGATCTTCGCGCCGGAGACGCTCGCCCTGGCGCCGCTCGGCGGCCTCAACCTGCACCCGTCGCTGCTGCCGCGGCATCGCGGGCCGGTGCCTACGCTCTGGGCCCTGGCGGAGGAGCCGCCCTGCTTCGGCGTCACGGTGCACCGGCTGGCGCCGCGCATCGACGCCGGCGCCATCCTGGCGCAACGGGCGCTGGACCTGCCGGCCGGCGTCACCGCCAGCGCGGCGGCGCGGGCGCTGCACCTGGCCGGGCTGCCCCTGCTGGAGGATGCGATGGCGGCGCTGGCCGCGGGGCGCGGTGCGGGGCGGATGGCGGCGCCGCTGCCCTATTGCCCCTTCCCGCCGCCGGCGATGCTGCGCGGACTGGGCCGGCGCGGCCGGCGGCTGGTCGGCTGGCGGGACCTGCACGCCGCCTGGCACAGCCCGCGCGCTTGACCCGGCGCGGCGCGGCCCGCATCAGCCAGGGCGGCGGGCAGCGGCGTCCGGGGCTGCGGTCCCCGCCGCGCGCCGCCGCGGCAAGGGACGTGCTAGGGGATGTGCCAGGGGACGTGGCAGCGGACGTGCCAGCGGACGTCGCTGGGGCGTGGCAGGCAGCCATGCGGGCGTTCCCGGGCAGAGCGGATCGCGGCGGGCCGGGCGCCGGCGCCGCACACGTTTCCGTCACCACGGCCCCGCCGGGCTTCGCCGCATTCGCCCGCGGCCGCGATCCGTGCTGCATCATGCCGCCTTCGCTTCCGCCGCGGCCGCATGGTCCAGCCCGCCCGTCCCATAGCATCGCCACCCGGTCCGATGCCCCGATCTGACCGCGGCCCGCGTCCGGGCGGTTGCCGTTCGCCATGGCTCGCGGCAACCGTTCCGGTCTTTTGACTCGACGAGCATCTTCGCCCGATCAGGTGATTCCACCTGATCGGGATCTGCTCTAGGGCGAGCCGGCATGCCGTCGCTTCCGCCGGCGCCGCCGCGGCGCTTCCTGTTCCTGCAGGGCCCGATCAGCCCCTTCTTCCGGGAAGTCGCGGCCGGGCTGCGGGCGCTGGGCCATGCGACGCGGCGGATCAACCTCTCGCTCGGCGACCGGCTGTTCTGGGATGGCAGCTTCGCCACCGACTACACCGGCACCCCGGCGGACTGGCCGGGCTTCGTCGCGCACTATCTGGAGCGGGAGGCGATCACCGACCTCCTCCTGCTCGGCGAGCAGCGGCCCTACCATCGGGCCGCCATCGCCGCCGCGCGGTCCCGCGGCATCGCCGTGACGGTGACCGATTACGGCTATCTCCGCCCCGACTGGATCGTGCTGGAACGCGACGGCATGGGCGCCGAGAGCCGCTTCCCGCGCGACCCCGCCGCCATCCGGGCGCTGGCCGAGGGCCTGCCGGTTCCCGACCTGCGGCCGCGCTACGCCGCCGATTTCGCCCGGCAGGCGCGCTGGGACATGGCGGCGCACCTGGCCGCCCTGCTGCCCTTTCCCTTCCGGCACTACGAGAGCTACCTGCTGCACCACCCGGTGCCGGCCTATCTCGGCACCGGGCTGCGGCTGCTGCGGCGCCGGCGGGACACGGCGGAGGCGGCGCGGCGCTTGGCGGCGCTGGCGGGACAGCGGCCGCTCTTCCTGTTCGCCATGCAGATGGAGAACGACTTCTCCATCCGCGCCTATTCCGCCTTCCCCGACAACGACGCGGCGCTGCGCGCGGCGCTGCAGAGCTTCGCCCGCGGCGCGCCGCCGGGGGCGCAGTTCCTCGCCAAGGTGCATCCGCTGGATCCCGGGCTGAAGCGCTGGGGCGCAAGGCTGGCGCGTCTGGCGGCCGAGGCGGGGGTCGCGGGGCGGGCGCATCTGCTGGACGGCGCGCTGCCGGCCGAGGCGGCGATCCTCGCCAGCCATGGCGTCGTCACCATCAACAGCACCCTGGCGGTGGAGGCGATCGCCCTCGGCCGGCCGGTGCTGGCGCTCGGGCGGGCGATCTACCAGGTGCCGGGGCTCGCCTGGCAGGGGCCGCCGGACCGGTTCTGGCAGGATGCGCCGCCGCCCGACGCGGCGCTGGCGGATGCCTTCCTGCGCGGCATCGCCGCCTGCCTGCATGTGCGCGGCCGCTTCTATGGCCGGCCGGGGCTGGACGTGGCCGTGGCAGGCGCGGTGCGGCGGCTGCATATGGGCCTGGTCAACGCGCCGCTGCCGGCGGTGACGGCCTGAGCGGCCCGGACCGCGCCGCGTCCGCGGTGCCGGCGCGCGACACCCCGGCGTCCTCCCCCGCCCCCTCGCCCGGGCCGCCGGACCGGCCAGGCAAGGTGCCGCCCGGCCGGATCGGGGCGCCGGGCG
>NZ_SMOA01000044.1 GCF_004353985.1 Paracraurococcus ruber
CTGCAGAACGCCGGCCGCGGCCGCGGCCACGGGATCGACGGTGGCGGCCGCCGGCGCCGGGGGCTCCTGCCTCGCCTCCTGCGCCGGCGGCGGCGCGGCCGGCCGGGCGGGGCCGGTCGCCACCGTGTAGTCCGGCACGATCCGCGCCTGCACGCCGGTGATCACCAGCACCCGCTGGCCCACCACCAGCGGCACCTGGTCCCGCTGGGTGACCGAGAGCAGCTCCTCCCGATCGGTCCGCACCACATATTCCCGGGCCGGGGTGTCGACCGCCGCACTTTCCGCCGCGCGGCCGATCAGCCCACCGACCAGCGCGCCGCCGACACCGCCGAGCGCGGCGCCGATGCCGCCACCCGGCGTCTGGGCGCCGATCACGCCGCCGGCAGCGGCACCGGCGGCGGCGCCCGTCGTACCCTCGGCGGTGATCTGCACCGCCCGGACGCCCACCACCACGCCCTGCTCGACCTTGTTGGCCTGCTGCACCGCGCGGGTGGCGTAGGTGTCGGGCGAATAGCGGTCCCCGCAGGCGAGGAGGAGCAGGGGCAGGAGAAGGATGGGGCGGCGCAAGGCGGCATCCGGCGCTGTGGCGGGCCAGGGATAGCCAAGCGGCAGCGGTGAGTCACGGCCGGCCATCCGGCCGCCGCCTGCCGTCGCACGGCCCCGTCGTCGCGGCACGATCGCGGGACCCTCATGCTGAGCCCCGGCAGGCCCAGCCTGGCGGATGCCTACACCGAGGGCGTGTCAGCCCCGGGCCTCGGATGGTCCCGGCAGGCCCCACGCGGCGGCCATCGCCCCGCCGGCACGCCATGGCTCCGGCCGGACCCGGGCGAGGTCGCTCTCGTCGCCAATGCCCTGCCCGCTCCGTTCGTCGCGCTTGGCAGCGACCGGAGCGGGCAGGGCACTGCGAGGACCAGGCGAGCGGACCGCAGCCGACACGCTCCGTCGCGGCGGGCCGCCATGGCGGCTTGCATTCGATGCCGAAGGCCGCACCGTCCCGACGCCACCGATCGCCGGGCAGGTCCAGGATGCGCGGCGTCCACGCCGCGCCATGGCCCGTCCTAGCCGGCAGCGACGGAGGCGGACGGCCGGTCGTCGCGCAGGTCGGCGACCAGGTCCGCCAGGGTCGAGCTGCCGAGCTCGGCGATCATCGCCTGCTCCGCCCGGTCGTAGCGTCGCCGCAGCAGATCGGGCACCTGCCGGCCGACGGGGCATTCCGCATTTGTTTTCCGATGCACGCCGATCAGCTTTTCCTTCTCGGGGTGGATCGCCCGCCAGATGTCCCGCAGGGTAATCTGCGTTGCCGGACGGGCGAGGGATGCGCCACCGGGACCACGCTGGACGGAGATTAGCCCCGCCCGAGACAACTGGCCCGCGATACGGCGCACCACCACAGGGTTGGTGCCGATGCTCCAGGCCAGCCGCGCACTGGTGGAATCGCCCGCGGAATCGCTGGCGATCAGGAGCAGGATATGGGTAGCGACGGAGAATCGAGTTGCAATCATGTCCAGGAATGTACGGCAAGCGACATTCGCAGACCCGGCGCCTGAGCGCCAGGGGCGCGGCGTCGAGCTGAGATGCAGATATGATTAAATCCCCCAGTTGTGTCGCATTGGTCGCACCCGCTGAACGAACTCTCGCCGTTTGCCGCGCCGCGATGCGCTTCTGCGCCCTGCGCGGCTGGGTGCCGCTGCTGGAATTGCCGCTGCCGAATGGCCGGCGGACCGATATCATGGCCCTGCTGCCGGATGGTGGCTTCGCCGCTATCGAGGTGAAGTCCTGCGCCCGCGACTTCCTGTCCGACAGCAAGTGGTCAGATTACAAAGAATTCAGCGACATGTTATTTTTCGCGGTCGACTTGGATTTCCCGCAGGACTTGCTGCCGGCGGAATGCGGGCTGCTGGTGGCGGAGGGGCGGGAGGCGGTGATGCTGCGGGACGCATCCCGCCACCCCTTGGCGCCGGCCCGCCGCAAGGCCCTGCTGCAGCGCTATGCGAAGGTGGCGGCCGGGCGGCTCGCCGCGCTGTCGGACCCGGAGGCGCATGCCGAAATGCGCGCGGCGTTGCGGGTGGAATAGGCGGCGTCTCGCCGGATGAGGCGGGGCGCCATGGCGGGAACGCTTTCTTCATCGGCCGCACGGCATCCTGTGCGACATGGCATCGGAATTGCCCGGCTGGCTCGCCCGGTTCGAAACCGGGCGATACCGGCCTGTGACCTTCCTCGACCGTGGGTTGGCCCTGCCATTCACCACACCCGCCCTGCTTGGCGCCCGCATCCGACCGAGCGAGCGCAAGCTGCCGGAGCTTGTTCTCGCCAATCCGGCGGGGGTGGAAGGCGTCTACATTCTCCCCTGGGGCGCCATGCCCGACATCTGCACGCCGACGCTGCACGACCGCGCGCTCTGGAGCCGGGTTTCCCAGCTGCCCGTGCTGGCGCCGCGGTCGGTGCGGCACGCGACCCGGGCGGTGGCGCTGGAAGGCCTGGCCGGCCGTGCCGCCGCCCGCGCCGCCGAGCAGGCGGAGCAGGCGACGCGCGACGCCTGCACCCACACGCATTACCACCTGCTGGTCGAGCTGGTCCGGCAGTCGGAACCGGCGGGCGGCCCCGCCCAGGCCGCCCGCCACCCGAAGGAGGTCGAGGCGCTGGCGCGCGCCGTGCTGCTGCGGCGCAGCGCCAATGGTGCCCTGAGCCCCGCCGCCGCCTTCCAGGCCCTGGCCGACCTGGCCGAGGTGCTGGAGCCCTGCGGCCTCCCGGGCGACCCCACCCGGGCGCGGCTGCCGCGCCTGTCGGCCGAGATCGCGGCGGTGATCCACGACCTGTCCCGCTGGTCCGAGCTGGCGAGCCCGACCGAGCGCGGCTGCATCCGCCTGCTGGCGGAGGGCGCGGCCCTGACCCAGCGCTGCTTCGGCCTGGCCCTGCAGGAGGTACACGGCCTGATGGAGGATCTTTGGCAGCTGGCGGAGCGCTGGCGGTTGATGCCGGAGGCGATCGGCGAGATCGCCGCCCGGCCGGACTGGCTGCTCGATGGCTGGGAGATGATCTGCGGCCTCTGGCGCGCCGCCGGCGACGGGGAGCGCAGCGCCGTCCTGGGCGACATGGCGCAGCTGGTGCCGGTGATGCCGGTGGAGGTGGCCGACTGGGCCGGGTTCGACGCGCCGACGATCATGGAGACGCACCGGATCGGCCTGCGGCACTGGCGCCGGTCGGTGCATGCCAACCAGGACTGGATGACGGGCCGGATCCTCGACAGCACCGCACGGTATGAGGCGATGCGGGCCCGCTGCGCATGACCATGGCGCTGCAGCAGATCCGCAGCCTGCGGCAGGCGGTGACGGCAGCGGATGATGCGGCGGTGACCCGCCTTGTGGCGATGCTGGACGCGCTGCCGGAGCGGGGGGAGGCCGACCGGGTGCTGGACCCGGTGCGGCCGCGGCTGCGCACGCTGCGGCCGCCGCGGCCGCTGAGCCTTGCCCGGCTGCTCTTCCTGCCGCTCGACGGCGTCATCCGGGCGCCGGCGGATTGGGGCCGCGCCGCGGTCGCCCTGCCGCGCAGCGCGCTGCTGGCGCTGGCCGCGGCGGTGGAAGCGACGGCGGCGGGCCGCGCGCTGGCGGCCGCCTGCCGCGGCCACACCCTGGGCGAGGCGGGGCTGGTCGCCGAGCTGGGCGAGGAAGCCTGGCGGCTGGCGGCGCGGACCCTGCCCGACACGCCGCCGGAGGGCTGGGGCCGCACCGGGCTGCAGCCGGCGGATTACGGGTTGATCCTGGCGCTCTGCCGCCCGGTCTGGCGCGCCGGGCCGGACATCTGGGCGGCGCTGGAGCAGGCGGAGGCCGGGCCCCCCGACCCGCTGGCCGCGGCGGCGCTGCGGGCGGCGGCCGCGCAAGGCATCCCGCCGCTGCAGGCGGCGCTGGCCACCCTGGCGCAGCGCGCCGCCGCGCCGGGCCGGGTGGCCCGCATCGCCGCCGGGCTGAATCCCGCGGCGCGGGCCGAGGCGGTGGCGGCGCTGGAGCCGCTGCTGGACCAGCCGCCGCCGCCTTTCGCCGCGGTGGATGCGGCCGAGGCGGCCGACCTCGCCCGCCGCACCGCCGGCTGGCTGGAGGACCTGGAGGCCTGCGGCCTGTTCTCCGGCCCGTCGCGCCGCCGCCTGCAGGCCTGGCGCCATGCGGCGGACAAGGCCTGCCGCGCCGCCTTCGCCACCGCGCTGGACCGCGAGGTGGTGGCGCCGGCGGCCCGCCTGGCGGCCGCGGCGGCGGTCGCGGATGCCGAGGTGGAGGCGATGGAGGCGGGGGCATGGCGGCTGCGCAGCCTCGATGCCGCCGGCCGCAAGCTGGGCGGTGCCGCCGCCTATGACCGGGCGCTGCGGGAGATGGCGGCGACGCTCGCCAGCCTGGGCGGCAGCGCGGAAGGCCCGCGCGGGCTGCACCGCATGGACCTGGTCCGCACGCTGGAGATTCTGGCCGGGCCCAAGGCCGCGGCCGCGCTGCTGCCGGACCGCTGAGCCGATCGCGGCGCGGCAGGCCACCGCCGGCGAAGACCGCTTCGGCACCACCGCCATGGCACCTCCGGTCGCCGTGGCGACCTCTGGCAGCGTGTCCGCGCGTGGCGTCCCGCCACCCGCCCTGCGGCCCGGACGCTGATCCCGAAGGGCCCCGGCGATGACCCGCGGGGGGGCTGCGCGTCGGCCAGGACACCCGACGCGGTCGATGCCGGTGGCCTGGAGAGGCGGGCGCCGGCACCGTGGAAGGGCCCGCCGGATCGCGCCGCCGGGGCATCCGGGTCAGGCGATCTGCAGCTCCTGCAGGGCCTGCTCCAGCTCCTGGAAGCTCGGCATATGGCCGGTGGGGACCATCTTGCGGCCGGTCTCCACCGCGACCTGCGGCGCGTTGCCGTGCAGATGCGCGACCAGCACGGCGCGGATCACCTCGAAATACGCGCCCTCCTCCTCGACGATGCCCTTCAGCCGGCCGGCGAAGGGCGCCATCAGCCCATAGGCCAGCAGCACGCCGAGGAAGGTGCCGACCAGCGCGCCGCCGATCATCTTGCCGAGCACCGCCGGCGGCTGGTCGATGGAGGCCATGGTCTTGATGACGCCGAGCACGGCGGCGACGATGCCCAGCGCCGGCAGCGCATCCGCCACGGTCTGCATGGCGTGCGACGGGTGCATCTCCTCGTGGTGGAGCTTCTTCAGCTCCCGCGCCATCACATCCTCGATCTGGTGCGGGTCGTCGGCGTTCATGCCGACCATGCGGAGGTAGTCGCAGATCAGGTCCACCGCGTGGTGGTCCTTCTGGATCTTCGGAAATTTGGAGAAGGCGGCGCTTTCCTCCGGCTTCTCGATATGCGGCTCGAGCGCCATGGCGCCCTTGCTCTGTGCCAGCCGCACGAAGAAGTACAGCAGGCTGAGCATGTCCACGTAGTCCTGCTTCTTGTAGCGCGCACCCTTGAAGATCTTCCCGAAGCCGCCGAGCACATGCTTCACGTCGGCCATGCTGTTGGCCATCAGGAAGGTGCCGACGGCGGCACCGCCGATCATCAGCATCTCGAAGGGCAGGGCCTTCAGGATGATGTCCATCTTGCCGCCGGCGATGATGTAGCCGCCGAAGACGCACACCATCATGACGATCAGGCCGAGGATCGTGGTCATGCCGCTGTCCTTCCGTCCTCAGCTGCCGGGCTGGCTGCGCAGCAGGGTGATGGCGACGCGCCGGTTGGCGGCGGCGCCCGGCTGGTCCGCCAGCAGCGGCTGGCGGTCGGCATGGCCGGCCACGGATTGCAGCCGCGCCTCGCCGATCCCGGCCTCCAGCAGCAGCCGGCGGACGGCATTCGCCCGTTCCGCCGACAGCTCCCAGTTCGACCGGTCGGAGCCGCGGAAGGGCGTCGCATCGGTGTGGCCGGCGATGGACAGCCCGTTCGGCAGCCGCGCGGCGATGGCGGCGACCTTGGCCAGCAGCGCCCGCGCCCGTTCGTTCGGCGCGGCGCCGCCCAGCGCGAACATGGGGGAGCGCTCGGCATCCAGGATCTGGATGCGCATGCCTTCGGGCACCTGTTCGATCACCAGCTGGCGGCCAAGCTCGGCCAGCGCCGGGTCGTCCTGCACCTGCCGCCGCAGATCCTCCGCCGCGCGTTCGAAGGCCTGGGTCTCGCGCCGGTTCAGCTCCGCCCGCAGGGTCTGGTCGCCGAGCTGCTCGGCCGACAGGGCGGCGGTGCTGTTGGGCTGGGCCGTGCCGTCCACCGCGACGGCGCCGGAGACCTGCGGCGTCTCCTCTCCCAGCGGCTGCGGCGGCTTCTGCGCCGCCTTCTCCGGCAGGATGTCGGACTCGCCCTCCTCCTCGATGTCGAGCCGGACGGGGGCGCGGCCGAGCTCCACCCGGATGGCGCCGTTGTCCGAGACCATGTCGCCGTCGGAATTGGGCGTCTTGCCGCCGAAGGGCTCGCCGGAGCCGGAGGAGCTGCGGCCGAGCGCGCTGGAGGGCGCGAAATAATCGGCCAGGCCGCGGCGCTGGTCGTCCGAGGTGGCGTTCAGCAGCCACATCAGCAGGAAGAAGGCCATCATCGCCGTGACGAAATCGGCATAGGCGACCTTCCAGGCGCCGCCATGGTGGCCGTGCCCGCCTTCTTCGATCTTCTTCAGGACAATCGTCGCGCCGTCGCGCTTGCCCTTGCCTGCCATGTCCCCCGTGCGGCCCGCTGCTGAGCGGCCGCACCCTGCCGCGGCCGGGCTTAAGGCCGGTCTAATGCCGCCGGGCGGGCCGGGCGGCCTGCCGGCCGCCGCCCGGCTGGGCAGTTTGCCCGGGTGGTGGGCAGGCCCGCGGCCGCGGGCCCGTCGCAGGCGCCCCTGCGGGTGGCACGCGCCTTGCGACTCGCGGCGGCGGGCCCCCGTCGGCCCACAGAACAATCCCGACCGGGAGACGCCTTTCGATGACCCTCCGGCGCCTGCTGCTCGCCGCCGCCCTGACCCTGCCGCTCGCCGCGCCTGCCGCGGTGCAGGCGCAGGGCACCATCCGCATCGGCATGACCGCTGCCGACATCCCGCTCACCCACGGCCAGCCGGACCAGGGCTTCGAGGGGAACCGCTTCACCGGCTTCCCGCTATTCGACCCGCTGATCGCCTGGGACCTGTCGCGCGCCGACCGGCCGACCCCGCTGACCGCCGGCCTGGCGCTGGACTGGAAGGTGGACGAGGCCGACAAGACCCGCTGGGTGCTGACCCTGCGGCGCGGGGTGAAATTCCACGACGGCAGCGACTTCACCGCCGATGCCGTGGTCTGGAACGTCCGCAAGGTGCTGGACCGCGACGCCCCGCATTACGACCCGCGCCAGGTGGGCCTGACCGCGACGCGCATGCCGGCGCTGCGCCGGGCGGAGAAGGTGGACGACTACACGGTCGCGCTGATCACCGCCGAGCCCGACAGCTTCCTGCCCTACAACCTGACCAACCTGTTCATGGCCAGCCCGGCGCATTGGCAGAAGCTGCGGGAGGCCGCGCCGAATGCCGAGGCGGCCTGGAACGCCTTCGCCGCCAGCCCGTCCGGCACCGGGCCCTTCCGGATGACCCGCTTCGTCCCGCGCGAGCGGGCGGAATATGCCCGCTTCGACGGCTATTGGGGGGAGAAGGCGAAGGCCGAGCGCATCATCCTGCTGCCGATCCCGGAGGCGAATGCCCGCACCGCCGCCCTGCTGTCCGGCCAGGTGGACTGGATCGAGGCGCCGGCGCCCGACGCGGTGCCGCAGCTGCGTGCCCGCGGCATGGCCATCACCCAGAACCTCCAGCCGCATTTCTGGCCCTGGCAGCCCTGCTTCGCCGGCGACAGCCCGCTGAAGGACGTGCGCGTGCGGCGCGCCCTGAACCTGGCGGTGGACCGGGACGGGATGAAGCAGCTGCTGGGCGGCTTCATGGTGCCGGCGGTCGGCACCGTGCAGCCCGGGCACCCCTGGTGGGGCAACCCGAGCTTCCAGATCCGCACCGACAAGGCGGAGGCGCGGCGCCTGCTGGCCGAGGCCGGCTACACGGCGCAGCGGCCGCTGACGCTGAAGGTGCAGATCAGCGCCAGCGGGTCCGGCCAGATGCAGCCCCTGCAGATGAACGAGTTCATCCAGCAGGAGCTGAAGGGCGTCGGCGTCAATGTCGAGTTCGACGTGGTGGACTGGAACACGCTGTTCACCAACTGGCGGCGCGGCTGCACCGATGCCTCGGCCCGCGGGGCGCATGCGACGAACGTCTCGATCTCCGCCATGGATCCGTTCTTCGCCATGGCGCGGTTCTACGACAGCCGGATGGCGCCGCCGACCTCGAACAACTGGGGCTTCTTCAACGACCCCAAATTCGACGAGATGATCCGCGTCGCCCGCAACAGCTTCGACCCCGCCGCGCGGGACGCGGCGCTGGCGCGGCTGCACGCGGCGGCGGTGGACGAGGCGCTGTTCATCTGGTTCGCGCATGACGTGGCGCCGCGGGCGATGAGCCCGCGCATCAAGGGCTATGTGCAGCCGCAGAGCTGGTTCGTCGACCTGCGGCTGCCCTTCGTCCAGTGACCCGGACCGGATCGCCGCTGGACGAAGGCGTCCGGCGGCGCGACGCCGATCCGCAGACACATCGCCGGGCGGCGGGGGACCCCGCCGCCGGTCAGCCCGGGGAGCCCGCATGGCCTTCTACCTGATCCGCCGCATCCTCTACGCGATCCCGATCGCGCTGGCCGTCGGCTTCGTCTGCTTCATGCTGGTGCAGATCGCGCCGGGCGATCCCATCAACGCCATCGTGCCGCCGGATGCGCCGGCCGACGTGGTGGCGCAGGTGAAGAAGGATTACGGCCTGGACAAGCCGCTGCCGATCCAGTTCGGCCTGTGGCTGTCGAAGGTGGTCGTCGGCGACCTGGGCCGGTCGCTGGCAACCGGGCGGCCGGTCTGGGCCGACTTGGCCACCGCCATCGGCAACACGCTGACGCTGGCCTTCGCCGCCTCCGTCATCGGCTTCACGCTGGGCTGCATCCTGGGCGGGCTGGCCGGGACCTTCCGCGGCTCGGCCATCGACCGCTCGGCGGTCAGCTTCGCGGTCGCCGGCGTGTCGGTGCCGCATTACTGGCTGGGCATGGTGATGGTCGTCATCTTCTCCGTGCAGCTGAACTGGCTGCCGGCGATGGGGGCGGGGCCCGGCGGATCGGCCGACTGGGCCTGGGACTGGGAACACATGAAGCACTTGGTCCTGCCGGCGGTGACCCTTTCGGTCATCCCCATGGGCATCGTGACGCGGACCGTGCGCGGCATCGTCGCCGAGATCATGAACCAGGAATTCGTCACCGCGCTGCGCGGCAAGGGGCTGACCCGCATGGGCGTGTTCTTGCACGTGGTGAAGAACGCCGCCCCGAACAGCCTGGCGGTGATGGGCCTGCAGCTCGGCTACCTCATGGGCGGGTCGATCCTGGTGGAGACCGTGTTCTCCTGGCCGGGCACCGGGCTGCTGCTGAACAGCGCCATCTTCCAACGCGACCTGCCGGTGCTGCAGGGCACGATCCTGGTGCTGGCGATGTTCTTCGTGACGCTGAACCTGATCGTGGACCTGATCCAGACCGCTCTCGACCCCCGCATCAAGCGCGCCTGAGGAGGGCACGAAGGTGAGCACAGCCACCACGCCGACGGCCGCCGAGGCCGAGCTTGCCGTCCAGGCCCGCCAGGCCGCCCAGAAGTCGGAAGGCTACTGGGCCGGCGTTTGGAAGCGCCTGCGGCGGGACCCGGTGACCATCGCCTGCGCCAGCATCCTGCTGCTGATGCTGCTGGCGATCGTCTTCGCCCCGCTGATCGCGCCGCACGACCCCTACCAGGGCAGCATGATCCGCCGGCTGCGGCCGGTGGGAACGGACAACTACCCGCTCGGCACGGACGAGCTGGGCCGCGACATCCTCACCCGCCTGCTCTATGGCGGGCGGCTGTCCTGGTTCATGGGCATCACGCCGGTGGTGCTGGCCTTCGTCATCGGCAGCACGCTGGGCATCATCGCCGGCTTCGTCGGCGGCAAGGTCAACATGGCCATCATGCGCACGACGGACGTGTTCTACGCCTTCCCGTCGGTGCTGCTGGCCGTCGCCATCTCCGGCGCGCTGGGGGCGGGCATCGAGAACGCGATCCTGGCGCTGACCATGGTGTTCATCCCGCAGATCATCCGGGTGGCGGAAAGCGTGACGCAGGGCGTCCGGAACCTCGATTTCGTGGATGCGGCGCGCGCCTCCGGCGCATCCGGCTTCACCATCGTGCGGGTGCATGTGCTGGGCAATGTGCTGGGGCCGATCTTCGTCTATGCGACCTCGCTGATCTCGGTCTGCATGATCATCGCCTCGGGGCTCAGCTTCCTCGGCCTCGGCACCAAGCCGCCGGAGCCGGAATGGGGCCTGATGCTCAACACCCTGCGCACCGCGATCTACGTCCAGCCCTGGGTGGCGGTGCTGCCGGGCGTGTGCATCTTCATCACCTCCATCTGCTTCAACCTGCTGGCCGACGGCCTGCGCCAGGCGATGGACGTGAAGGGCTGACCCCGGCTCTCGTGTCGGCGGGACGCGACGATGGCGGCGGGGGGCCGATGCCTTCGGCCGCCATCGCCAGCCCGCGGTGCCGGCCCGTGCCGGGAACGCGCGGGCACTTCTGGATGGCCGCGCATCCACCGTTCCGCTGCCCGTGAGGCAGCGGGCGCGGCGCGTGCGGCAGGTTGAAAAGCCGGCGATGTTTTTGGTGCGCAACGCCGGCCCCAATGAAACCCATGGGCGATCCTGACGTTGCGGCGGCGACCCTGAGCCGGAGCAACTGCTATGCTTGCCACACGTCGTGACCTGTCTCGCCTCGTCCTGGCCGGCGCCGCCCTCGCCGCGCCTCTCGCCGCACCCGGCATCGCCCGCGCGGCGACGCGGCGCGAGATCGATGCCGATGTCCAGGCGGCGCTGACCCGCCTACAGGAACTGCCCAATACGGCCCCGCTGCTGCGGCAGGCCCGGGCCAAGCTGATCTTCCCGCGCATCGTCAGCGGCGGCTTCATCGTCGGCGGCCAGTACGGGGAAGGGGCGGCGATGCAGGGCGACCGCACGGTCGGCTACTACTCCATCGCCGGCCTCTCGCTCGGCCTTCTCGCCGGCGCGCAGGCCTCCGGCCTCGCCATGTTCTTCATGACCGAGGATGCGGTGAATGTCCTGACCCGCAACGACGGCTGGGAGATCGGCACCGGGCCCAGCGTCGTGGCGCTTGACAAGGGCCTGCAGGCCAATGCCACCAGCACCACCCTGACGGAGCCGGTCTATGCCATCACCTTCGGCCAGCAGGGGCTGATGGCGGCGCTGGCGCTGAACGGCACCAAGATCACCCGCATCAACCCGGGCGCCTGACGGCCCGCGCGGCCGGGATCCCATCCCGCGCGGGGCGCAGCCCGTCCGGACTGCGTCCCCGCGCGGCATCGCCTGACCGGCCTGGCGCGGCGGCGTGCCGCCAGGATGCGTCGGGCAGGGACCGGCCCGGGCCGGCGGCTGGCCTGCGATCCCGCCCGCCCGCTGTCGCTGCCGGTCCATGGAGCGGGTCGCCATCCCCGGTGCCTGGCGCCCTGCGGCGATCCAGCCCGGCAGGCGCCGCCGGCCGGCAAGCGGGGGCCGGGGCCGCCGCGGCTTTCTCCTCCTCGCGCGGCGCGCCCTACCGCGCCGGCTGGCGGGCGAGTGCCATGCACAGCCCCACGAGCCCGAGATGCGAGAAGGCCTGCGGGAAATTGCCCACCTGCCGGCGGGCGATATGGTCGTATTCCTCGGCCAGCAGGCCGACATCATTGGCGATGCCCAGCAGGCGCTGCAGCACCGCCTCCGCCTCCGCCCGGCGGCCCTGCAGCGCATAGACCTCCCCCAGCCAGGCGGTGCAGGCCAGGAAGGTGCCTTCCCGTGTCGGGGCCAGCCCCTCCACCGCCGCATCGGGCCGGTAGCGCAGCACCAGCCCATCCTCCAGCAGGTCTTCCTCAATGGCGCGCACCGTGCCCTGGAAGCGCGGATCATCGGCCGGCAGGAAGCCGACCAGGGCCATGCGCAACAGGCTCGCATCCATCGCCGTCGCGCCGTAGCTCTGCACGAAGCAGCCGCGCCGCGCATCGAAGCCCCGGGCGCAGATCTCGGCATGCACCGCGTCGCGCTGCGCCCGCCAGGCCTCCACCGGGCCGTCGAGGGTGCCATGCTCCGCCGCCTTCACCGCGCGGTCGAAGGCGACCCAGACCATGACCTTGGAATGCACGAATTGCCGGCGCGGGCCGCGCACCTCCCAAATGCCCTCGTCCGGTTCCCGCCAGACCTCGGCCAGGTGCTGCAGCATCCCGCGGGTGACGGCGGCAGCCTGCTTGTCCGGCTTCAGGCCGCTATGCTCCGCGGCGTGGAAGGCGTCGATCACCTCCCCGTACACGTCCAGCTGCCGCTGCGTGCCGGCATCGTTGCCGATTCGCACGGGCTTCGCGCCCTCGTAGCCCGGCAACCAGGACAGCTCCATCTCCGGCACCCGCCTTTCGCCGGACAGCCCATAGAGCGGCTGCACCTGGGATGCGGTGCCGGCCACCGCCCGCACCAGCCAGCGGCGCCAGGATTCCGCTTCCGCCAGATGGCCGGCGCCGACCAGGGCGTTCAGCGTCAGCGCCGCATCGCGCAGCCAGCACAGCCGGTAGTCCCAGTTGCGCTCGCCGCCCAGTGTCTCGGGCAGGGAGGTGGTGGGCGCGGCGCAGATGCCCCCGGTCGGCGCATAGGTCAGCGCTTTCAGGGTCAGCAGGGACCGGCGCAGCATCTCCGGCGCCAGGGTCTCCTCGGCGACCCGGGCGCCGGCCAGCCAGTCGCGCCAGTGATGCTCGGTCGCGGCGATCGCCTCCTGCGCATCCACCGGCGCGCCCGGCTTCAGGTGGGACGGCGTCCAGACCAGGTGGAAGGGCACCGTCTCGCCCGCCCCGACCGTGAACTCGCCGAGGGTGCGGCAATCCTCCCCATGGATCGGCGCCGGGGTGCGCAGCGCCACCTGGTCCGGGCCGCAGACCGCCAGCAGGGTGCCGTCGGAGGTGCGGTGCACCCAGGGCACCAGCGACCCGTAGTCGAAGCGCAGCACCAGCTCCATGGCCATGGGCACGCGGCCGCGGCGGCCTTCGACCACCCGCACCAGGTCGGCGGCGCCGTTGCGCAGCGGCATGCAGTCGACCAGCGCGACCGTGCCCTCCGCCGTGTCGAATTCCGTCTCCAGCACCAGGGTGCCGGGGCGGTAGCGCCGGCGTACCGCACGCACCGGGCTGGCCGGTGCGATCCGCCAGCGGCCATGCGCTTCCGTTCCCAGCAGCGCGGCGAAGCAGGCGGCGCTGTCGAAGCGCGGCAGGCAGAGCCAGTCGATCGACCCGTCATTGCCCACCAGCGCGGCGGTATGGCCGTCGCCGATCAGCGCGTAATCCTCGATGCGCAGCGGCATCGGCTCCTCCCCCACCCGTCTCCTGGGAAGGTGAGGCGCGAGGCCCGCGGCTCAATCCGCCGGCGCGGTCACGAGGCGGGGGGCGGTCCCCCGCCCGGGCGCTCAGCCGCCGCCCGGCAGCGCCCGCCGCCGCGGCGGCTCGAACCGGTAGGGCGCGTCGCTCGCCACCATCGGGTCCAGCGCCAGCCGGTGCTCCAGCGGCGGGAAGGCGCGGCTGCGGCAGTCCATCCGGTCGCAGAGCCGGCAGGACAGGCCGATGCCGACCATCGCCTTCTCGAGGTCGAGGCCGTCGCCATAGACCACCTCCGTGGCGCGGGAGATGTCACAGCCCATGGCCACCACATAGACCGGCGGCGGCTCGCCCCAGCGCTGCGCGACGCCATGCACCGTCCGCGCGAAGCAGAGGAAGGTGCCGCCATCCGGCAGCTGCGCGAGCTGTACGCGCAGCGTGCCCGGCGTGGCGAAGGCCTGGTGGACGATCCATTTCGGGCAGGATCCGCCGAAGCGGGCGAAGGGGAAGCCGGCGGCCGCCAGGCGCTTGCCGACATTCCCGGCGGGATCGACGCGGAGGAAGAAGAAGGGCACGCCGCGCTGCGCCGCGCCGCCCGGGCGCTGCATGGTGGTCAGCCTGTGGCAGGCCTGCTCGAAGGACACGCCGAAGCGCGCCGCCAGCGCCTCCACGTCATGGCGCAGCTCGCGCGACGCCGCCAGGAAGGGGCCGTAGGGCATCAGCAGCGCCGCCGCAGCGTAGTTCAGCAGCCCGATGCGGATCAGCTGCCCCGCCTCGGTCGAGCTCGGCTCGAAGCCGCTCATCGCCGCCTGCACCGCATCGCCCGCTTCCAGCAGCATGAGCTGGAAGGCGAGGTGGAAGCCGCGGCTCTCGCGCGGCAGCGTCTCGCTCAGGTCGAGCCGACGGCCGACCGGGTCGTAGCGCCGCAGCGCGCCGGGCAGGGCGGTGACCGTCACCACCAGGCCATGCGTCTGCCGCAGCCGCTGCGCGACGGCATGGTTCATCTCGGACGGCGCGGTGACGCCCATCTCGGCGGCGATCGCCTCCGCGGCGGCTTCCAGCTCGGCGAAGTGGTTGCTGCGGTCGTGGAAGAAGTCGCGCGCCTCCTCGGTCGGCAGCAGGATCTTGCGCCCTGTCGGCAGGGCGATGCCGCCGGAATCCTCCCGCGCCACGCGCCAGGCGCGGTACAGCGCCAGCATGGCGCGGGCGGCGTTCGGCGTGCTGCCGGCCAGCGTGCCGATCTCCTCCTCCGGCACCTGCTCGAGCCCGAGCAGCGGATCCGACAGCACCTCCCGCAGCCCGGTCTCGATCGCCTTCTCCCGCATGCCGGACAGCGCCGCGATGTCCACCTGCAGCGCCTCGGTCAGCTTGATCAGCAGCGTCGCCGTCACCGCGCGCTGGTCATGCTCGATCAGGTTCAGGTAGCTGGCGGAGATGCCGAGCCGGGCGGCCAGCGCCTGCTGCGCCAGCCCCTTTTCCTGCCGCAGCCGGCGAACGGTCCGGCCGATCAGTGCACGCGCCATTCTCGAAGCCTTTACGATTTGCGGACTTTACGGTTTTGACAAATGCACTGTGAAAACCGCAACCTATTTGCCGCTTTTCACCCGTTTAGGCGCTGAACTTCGGCCCCGCAATGTGAATTATTGACCTGCACGCCGGGACCGACCGGCAGCAGGAGATCGAATATGCGTCAGACCACCACCCCCAATTTCGCGCCGGACGGCAGCTTCGGGGGTGACCGCCCGGAGCCCGGCCGCTTCGACGGCATCCGCCGCGACTACAGCCCCGCCGACGTCGCCCGGCTGGCCGGCAGCTTCCGCATCCAGCACACCCTGGCCGATATGGGCGCGCGGCGCCTGTGGCACCTGCTGAAGACCGAGCCCTATGTGAACACCCTCGGTGCGCTGACCGGCATGCAGGCGCTGCAGCAGGTCAAGGCCGGGCTGAAGGCGATCTACCTGAGCGGCTGGCAGGTGGCGGCCGACGCCAACACCGCCTCCACCATGTACCCCGACCAGTCGCTGTACCCGGTGGACAGCGTGCCGACGGTGATCCGCCGGATCAACAACGCGCTGCGCCGGGCCGACCAGATCGCCGTGCAGGAAGGCAAGGGCGACACCACCCACTACATGGCGCCGATCGTGGCGGATGCCGAGGCCGGGTTCGGCGGCGCGCTGAACGCCTACGAACTCATGCGCGCCATGATCGACGCCGGCGCGGCGGGCGTGCATTTCGAGGACCAGCTGGCATCCGAGAAGAAGTGCGGCCACTTGGGCGGCAAGGTGCTGGTGCCGATCCAGCAGCATATCCGCACGCTGAACGCCGCCCGCCTGGCCGCGGATGTGGAGGGCGTGCCGACGGTCCTGCTCTGCCGCACCGATGCCGAGAGCGCGCAGCTGCTGACCGCCGATATCGACGAGCGCGACCGCCCCTTCATCGGCAATGAGCGCACGCCGGAAGGCTTCTTCCGCATCCGCCCCGGCATGGGCAAGCAATACGCCATCGCCCGCAGCCTGGCCTATGCCCCCTATGCCGACCTGCTGTGGTGGGAGACGTCGGACCCCGACCTGCAGGATGCGCGCGACTTCGCGGAAGCCATCCAGCGCGAATTCCCCGGCAAGATGCTGGCCTACAACTGCAGCCCGTCCTTCAACTGGCAGCGCAAGATGGGCGTCGAGGCCGCGACGCAGTTCCAGCGCGAGCTGGGCGCCATGGGCTACAAATTCCAGTTCGTCACCCTCGCCGGCTTCCACAGCCTGAACCTGTCCATGTTCAAGCTGGCCCGCGGCTACAGGGACCGCGGCATGGGCGCCTACAGCGAGCTGCAGCAGGCGGAGTTCGCGGCCGAGGCCGAGGGCTTCACCGCGGTGCGGCACCAGCGGGAAGTGGGCGTGGGCTATTTCGACGCGGTCGCCACGGCGGCCGGCGGCGGCCAGTCCAGCACCACCGCGCTGGCGACGAGCACGGAGGCGGCGCAGTTCCACGACAAGGAACACGCGCCCGCCCACTGACCAGCTCCGGCCCGATCCGCTCGCCGCCGCAAGCGGGCGCAGATCGGCGGAAGACCAGGGCCCGCGCCGGACAGGGGCGCGGTGCCCATCCACCACACGGCTTCACGAAAGGGAAAACCCATGTCCAACGACGACTTCGACGACGGCCTGGTCCACTCCCACGGCTGGGCCACCGAACCGCCGGCGATGCCGGCCGGCCCGATGCTGAAGGGCGCCGAGATCGCCGCCGCCATGGCGCAGCACCCGGAGGAGCAGGATTGCTACGACGACGGCCTGGTGCATTCGCATGGCTGGGCCTGCGGCGAGCGGAG
The DNA here is from genome assembly GCF_004353985.1 of Paracraurococcus ruber. Lineage (GTDB taxonomy): Bacteria > Pseudomonadota > Alphaproteobacteria > Acetobacterales > Acetobacteraceae > Paracraurococcus > Paracraurococcus ruber. Next base: position 16,767 of record NZ_SMOA01000044.1, read on the forward strand.
CCGGCTCGCGCATCAGCGCTGACCGGCGGCAGGCGTCGCTCATGACCTCGCGGCAGTTGCTGGTGCCGCCGCGGCGGCACCGGCACGGCTTCCGGCCCGGCGCCGGCAGCCAGGTCTATGCGCTGCTGGCTGGGCTGCGGCCCGGCCGCGGCGTGCCGGGTGGCGCCCCGCCGGCGCCGCCCGAAGCTCCGCCTTCGCCCCGGCCGCGGGATGTGCGGTCGGCGCAGGATGACTGGGCCCGGTTCCAGGCCGGCATGGCCGCGGGCGGCTGACCTCATCGGGCCGGGCGGCGTCGCCCGGCCCCTATCCCACCATGCCTGCCGCCAGGTTCACCGCCGTCGCCAGGATGACGACGTTGAACAGGAAGGCGACCAGGGCGTGCACCAGCGCGAGCCGGCGCAGCAGCCGGCCGGGGATGGCGACGTCGGAGGTCTGGAAGGTCATGCCGATGGTGAAGGCGAGGTAGAGGAAATCACCGAAATCCGGCCTCTCCCCGCCCGGGAAGTCCAGCCCGCCATCCGCCTGCCAGTATTCATGCGCGTAGCGCACCGCGAACATCAGGTGGACGAAGCCCCAGGACAAGGCGATGGCGAGCAGCGCCAGGCCCAGCTCCCCCGGCGCCATGCGGTCGGACCGGGCGGACAGGAACCAGCCTACCGCCGCCAGCGCCGCGATGGCGGCCGCCAGGCTGGCGGCCAGCACCGCCGCCTCGCCCTCGTCCAGCAACTGCGCGCGGCGCCGGATCTGCACCGGGGTGGCGCGCCACATGATGTTCAGCGTCGGCACCGAATAGGTCAGCACGGCCAGGCACCAGGCGACCAGCACCGCGGTTTCCACCGGGCAGGCGAGCAGCCACAGGGCGCCGAAGACCAAGCCGCCGAGGCCGGCCGATGCCAGCAGGACCGGGCGGTGGCCGACGCCCATGCGCATCAGGCGGCCAGCGCCTGCGCGAAGACCGCCGGGTCGACATTGCCGCCGCTGATCACCACGCCGACCGTCTGCCCCTTCGTCGGCAGCTTGCCGGCCAGCAGAGCCGCCAGCGCCACGGCGCCGCCCGGCTCGGCCACCACCTTCAGGTGGTCGAAGGCGAAGCGCATGGCGCGCAGCACTTCCGCCCGGGTCACCACCAGGCCGCCGGTCAACCGCGGATGGTTGATTGCGAAGGTCATGGCGCCCGGTTCCTTCGACAGCAGCGCATCGCAGAAATTCTCGCCCTGGCCGTCGGCCGCGACGCGATGCCCGGCTTCCAGGCTGCGGCGGGTGTCGTCCCAGCCTTCCGGCTCCACCGCCCAGATGGCGGCCTGCGGCGCCAGCGCCTCGGCGGCCAGGGCGCAGCCGGCGATCAGCCCGCCGCCGCCGGTGCAGACCAGCAGGTGGTCCAGCGCCAGGCCGGCCGCCTTCGCATCCTCGATCAGTTCCAGCGCCACCGTGCCCTGGCCGGCGATGACATGCGGATGGTCGAAGGGCGGGATCAGCGTGGCGCCGCGTTGCCGCGCCAGGTCGGATGCCAGGGCATGGCGGTCCACGCCATGCCGGTCGAAGGGATGGATCTCGGCACCCCAGCGCCGGGTGCTGTCCACCTTGATGGCCGGCGCATCGGCCGGCATGGCGATCAGCGCCGGCATGCCCAGCATGGCGGCGGCGCAGGCCAGCGCTTGGCCATGATTGCCGGAGGAATGCGCGACGACCCCGGCGCGGCGGGCCGCCGGGTCAAGCAGCAGCGCCGCGTTGGTCGCGCCGCGCAGCTTGAAGCTGCCGGTCTTCTGCAGCGGCTCCGGCTTCACCAGCACGGTGCCGCCGGTGATCTCGTCCAGCAGGCGGTGCCTCAGCATGGGCGTGCGCACCAGCCGGCCGCGCAGCCGCGCGGCCGCGGCCTCGACATCGGCGAAGGCCACGGTGTCGGTCATGGATCAGCCCTCAAGACGGTATGCGCCGCCGCTGCGACGCGAGGTTGGCAGGCGGACCTGCGGACCCGCCCTGGCCCCGGCCGCGCCGCCGCCCCGTTCCCCCAGCCGGCACGGGCCGCGCCCATGGCTTGGCCCAAGGGCCTGCGCCCGGGGACCACCACCAGGATGGCCAGGAAACGATGGGGAAGGCGTTGGCGCGAGGCGACCATGCGGCGATCGTCCATCGCCGTGCCGCGCCGGGCAAGGCGCCGATGCGGCGCGGCAGGGGCGCAATGGCCGCGTGCCTCGCCCTTGCCCCGGGGTCGCATGCGCGACCTTCTGTGACCGACCGGGCCGCTTAGGCCCGGTTTGCAACTGCCTGCAGGGCCAGGCGCGCATGGCGGCGGCCCCATGCCGCCTGCGCCCGGCTTCCTATCCGCGGAGGGCGGCGGACCTGGCCGCGCCGCCCCCTAGTGTCCGGCACGGCCCTGCCGCCGAAGGCCGCCCCCCTGCTCACCCGGTTCCGCCGCGCCGCCGGGTCGTCCGGACGGCGCCGCAGCCGCTCAGCGCCCGTCGCGCGGCCCCGCCCGCGGGTCCATGACCGGGTCCATGACATAGCTGCGGGTGCGCAGGCGGCCATGCGCGGCATCGCGCGTGCCCATGCGCCGCTGGTCCGTCGCCGCTGGGCTCGCGTCGTCCGGCGCGAGCCTGGTCGTGCCGGGCGTCGGGACGCCGGCACTGGCAGCCGAGGTGCTGCCGCCGCCGGGCCGGGCGGCGCGGCCTTCCTGGGTATCCCGGCCGGGATGGCTGATGCCGCTGGCCAGGCCCTGCGTCGCGGCCGTGCCGGTGCCGTGACCGGCCGGGCTGGTCGGCCCGTCCCGCGCCGGCAGGGGCTGCTGCCCCGCCGCGGCGCTGCCGGCGGCCGGGCCCTTGCCGCTGCCGGGACCGTCGAAGCCTTCATGCGAGGCGCGCCGCGCATCGCTCTCCGACCCGCGCAGGGCGGCGGTGCTGGCGCCCGAACTGGCCGCCGCCAGCGCCGCCGGGCCGGCCGGCCGCACCGCCGGCGTGCTGGCGACGCCGGCATTCACCGGCTTCGTGATGTCCTCGTCCGTCGCGCGCGCGCCGACATAGCGGGTGCCGGCATAGGTCGAGCCGATGTCGTCGTTGCTGCCGCCCGGATTGCGCGCGGCCGCCGCGGCGATGCCGCCACCGCCGCCGGTCCAGCCGGCATTGCCGGCATCCGGGTTCACCGCCGGCAGCGAGTCGGGCGTGGCGCTGCTGCCGGCCGAGCGGCTGCCGATGACGCCGAGGCCGGCATCGCCCCGTCCGGTCGGGGCCGCCATGCCGCCGGCGCCGGGGCCATGCCCGGGTGCGCCGTGCCCGATGGCGCCGAGCCGGGCCTGGTCGCGGTCCGCCGGCCTGGCGGCGGCGTGGCCGCTGCCGCGCTGGTGGTCGCGCTGTGCCTGGCCCTGGTCCACGAAGCCGCCGCCGCCGGCCCAGCCGCCCTGGCGCCATTCCGCTTCCCGCGAATCGAGGTCCACCGCCCCGTTGCTCTCGAAGGCGTCGGCGATGGCATCCAGCCTGTCCTGCGGCGCGCGGACGGAGACGAGGATGCCGCCGCGGCGCATGCCCTCGGCATAGCTGAGGCTGTCCTCCTCCGGCAGGCCGAGATCCTGCAGCGCGGCGATGAAGCCATGATGATCCTCGCTGCGCGGCTCGAAGGTGCCGGCGGTGGCGTTCTCCGTGCCCGCGGCGTGAACCTGGATCAGGTTGCGGTCGATGCCGTGGTGCTGGACCATGTATTCGACCGCGCGCTCGGCATCCGGCCGGCTGTCGAAAAGTCCCGTGATGGTGCGCATGGGCTGGACATCCTCCTGTCTTGGTTCTGCTGCCGGGGCGGCAGGGGGCGGCCGGCGATCTCGTCCAATCCGCTGCCGGCGCCACGCCCGGGCTTCGGCGGACGCGTGGTGGCCGGCGATGCGGCGCTCGGCTGCGGGCCCGGTTCGGCCCGCATGCATCCTTCCCCTCGCGTGACGCATGCCCAACGGCCGCGATGCCGCGGATGTTCCGCCCGGGTCCGCATCGTCCCGGCCGCACCCCGTTGTCAGCCATTCTGCCCCGCGCCATGGTGGGGCAGGGCCGGAACGGGCCCGGAAGGACGTCCGGCGGACAACCGCTGCGAGGGGAGGCTTTGGATGGCAGAAAATGGCGTGACCCGGCGCGGGGTGATGCGGTCCGGCGCGGGCGTGGTCGCGGCGGGAACGCTGGCCGCGCCCATGGTGCATGCGCAGGGCACCGGCGGCACGATCCGCGTCGCCTTCTGGGATCACTGGGTGCCTGGCGGCAACGACGCGCTGAAGCAGCTCAGTGCCAAGTGGGGCGAGCAGAACCGGGTCAACGTCCAGCTCGACTTCATCAACACCACCGGCAACCAGCTGCAGCTGACCGCCGCGGCGCAGGCGCAGTCCCGCCAGGGGCACGATGCCATCTCGCTCACGCCCTGGGATGTCGGCGCCTATGCCGACCAGCTGGAGCCGGTGGACGACGTCATCCAGCGGCTGGTCGCCAAATACGGCCCGATCAACCCGATCGCCGAGTATCTCGGCAAGCATGGCGGCAAGTGGCGCGGCGTTCCCGCCACCTCCGGCACCCAGGCCAAGCCGGCCTGCGTCCGCTTAGACCTGCTGGAGCAGCATGCCGGCATCGATGTGCGCGCCATGTGGCCGGCGGAGAACAAGCGCGGCCCCAATGCCGACCAGTGGACCTGGGACACCTTCCTGAAGGCGGCCGAGGCCTGCCACAAGGCCGGCGTGCCCTTCGGCCTGCCGATGGGCCAGTTCTCCGACGCGGTGGACTGGATCGGTGCGCTGTTCCTCTCCTACGGCGCGCAGATCACCGACGACAAGGGCAACCCGACCATCCGCGGCAATGCCAATCTGCGGCAGGCGGTGGACTATGCCGTGCGGCTGTCCAAGTTCCTGCCGGGCGATGTCTGGGCCTGGGACGATGCCAGCAACAACCGCGCGCTGATCTCCGGCCGCTCGGCGCTGGTGTTCAACCCGCCTTCCGCCTGGGCGGTGGCGAAGCGGGACGCGCCGCAGGTCGCCGAGAAATGCTGGACCGTGCCGATGCCGGCCGGGCCGGCCGGCCGCTTCCTCGCCTACCTGCCCTACACCACCGGCATCTGGGCCTTCGGCCGCAACAAGAATGCCGCCAAGCAGCTTCTGGAATTCCTTGGCCAGCGCGACAGCGCGGAGCTGACCACCAACACCAGCGGCGGCTACGACATCCCGCCCTTCGCCAGCATGGCGGATTTCAAGATCTGGGAGACGCAGAACCCGCCCACCGGGACGATCTTCAACTACCCGCTGAAGGACCACCACCAGGCGAAATACGCGGTGGCCTACAGCCCGGCCCCGCCGGAACTGGCGTCGCAGATGTACATCCAGGCGCTGAACACCAAGGTGATCGCGCGCGTGGCCCAGGGCGGCGAGAGCCTCGACTCCGCGCTCGGCTGGCTGGAGCGCGAGATCAACAACATGCGCCGCGGCTGACGCGGCGACCCGGCCGGGCGGCCTGCCGCCCGGCCCCATCTTCACGTTCCAAGTTCAGGGAGGGGCTTCCATGGCACTGGATGCCACCACTGCGACCGCCGGGCCCGCCATGGCGCCCGCGCGCCCGGGCCTGACGCTGCAGCGCTTCGCGCGCCGCCGATCCACCATCGCCTTCCTGATGGCGCTGCCGCTGATCACGGTGATCGCCGGGCTGGTCGCCTGGCCGGCCGGCTACGCCATCTACCTCTCCACCCTGAACCGGCGGATGACGTCCTTCATCGGCCTTGGCAATTTCGAGATCCTGCTGGATTCCGAAACCTTCCTGATGGTGATCTGGCAGAGCTGCTTCTTCGCCATCACCGCGGTGGTGCTGAAGGCGCTGCTGGGCTTCTGGCTGGCGCACCAGCTGCACCACATCCCCACCAAGGGCCAGCGCATCTGGCGCGGCCTGCTGCTGCTGCCCTGGGTGGTGCCGCCGGCGCTGTCCACGCTGGGCTGGTGGTGGATGTTCGATCCCAGCTATTCCAGCCTGAACTGGATCCTGAACGCGATCGGCGCCCCGTCCGTCCCCTGGCTGGGGGAACCCTGGTGGGCCCGCATCTCGGTCATCATCGTCAATGTCTGGGCCGGCACGCCTTTCTTCATGATCATGTACCTGGCGGCGCTGAAATCGGTGCCGGACCAGCTGTACGAGGCGGCGGCGATCGACGGCGCCACCGGCTGGCAGGGGCTGCGCTACGTGACGCTGCCGATGATGCGCAACATCATCTCCATCACCGTGCTGTTCAGCCTGATCGTCACCTTCGCCAATTACGACATCGTCCGGGTGCTGACCAATGGCGGCCCGCGCGACCTGACGCATGTCTTCGCGTCCTACGCCTTCCAGGTCGGCGTGCTGGCGGGCAACATCCCGCGCGGCGCCGCCGTGTCGCTCTTCATGTTCCCGCTGCTGGCGATCGTCGCCTTCTTCGTCCTGCGTGGCGTGAACCAGCGCAGCAAGGAGATGGCGTGATGTCCGCCACCGCAGCATCCCCCTCCGCCGCCGTGCCCGGCCTCGGCCGGCGCATCGGCAGCCTGCGGAAGGAGCGCCGCTGGGCGCTGCTGACCGCCTATATCTCGCTGGTGGTGGCCGCCATCGTCATGCTGGCGCCGCCCTTCTACATGCTGATCACCAGCCTGAAGACCAGCGCCGAGATCAGCGACCTGTCCGGCACGCCCTGGATCGTCCGCAACCCGACGCTGGACAATTACTGGGCGCTGATCAGCGACCCGATGTTCCGCGGCTTTTTCTTCAACAGCGTCAAGATCACGGTCTGCGTGGTGGCGATCACCATGGTGATCTCGGTCTTCGCCGCCTTCTCGCTGGCGCGGATGAAGTTCTTCGGCAGCGGAGTGCTGGCGACCGGCGTCTTTCTGACCTACCTGGTTCCGGACACGCTGCTGTTCATCCCGCTCTACCAGATCGTCGGCAATCTCGGCCTGCTGAACTCCATCTGGGGGCTGGTCCTGGTCTACCCGACCCTGACGGTGCCCTTCTGCACCTGGATCATGATCGGCTACTTCGCGTCCATCCCGAAGGAGCTGGACGAGGCGGCGCTGATCGACGGCGCCAACTGGATGCAGATGCTGACGCGGATCTTCATCCCCGTCGCGCTGCCGGGCATCATCGCGGCCACCATCTTCGCCTTCACCGTGTCCTGGGCGGCCTTCGTCTATCCCACGGCCTTCATCACCCGGCCGGACGAGATGCCGCTGACCATCGGCGTGGTCAGCCAGCTGATCCGCGGCGACACCTTCGCCTGGGGCCAGCTAATGGCGGGCGCGTTGCTGGCGGCGCTGCCGCCGGTGATCGTCTATGCCTTCCTGATGGATTACTATGTGGCGGGACTGACCGCCGGCGCGACGAAAGGCTGAACCGATGGCGCAGGTTTCGATCCGCAAGGTCGTCAAGGAATACGAAGGCGGCGTCCAGGCGGTGAAGGGCATCGACCTGGAGATCGCGGACCACGAGTTCGTCGTCCTCGTCGGCCCCTCCGGCTGCGGGAAATCCACCACCCTGCGGATGATCGCGGGGCTGGAGGAGATCTCGGGCGGGGAGATCGCCATCGGCGGCGGCGTGGTGAACGACATCCCGCCGCGCGACCGGGACATCGCCATGGTGTTCCAGAACTACGCGCTCTATCCGCACATGACGGTCTACGACAACATGGCCTTCGGGCTGATGCTGCGGAAATTCGACAAGGCGGAGATCCGCCGCCGGGTCGAGAACGCCGCCCGCATCCTCGACATCGGCATGCTGCTGGACCGCAAGCCGAAGGCGCTGTCGGGCGGGCAGCGGCAGCGCGTGGCCATGGGCCGTGCCATCGTCCGCGACCCCAAGGTCTTCCTGTTCGACGAGCCGCTGTCCAACCTAGACGCCAAGCTGCGCGTGCAGATGCGGACGGAGATCAAGAAGGTCCACCAGACCGTCAAGACCACCACGATCTACGTCACCCATGACCAGATCGAGGCGATGACGCTGGCCGACCGCGTGGTGGTGATGAACCACGGCGTGATCGAGCAGGTCGGCCCGCCGACCGAGCTGTACCATCGCCCCGCCACGAAATTCGTCGCCGGCTTCATCGGCAGCCCGGCGATGAACTTCATCCCCGCGCGGTTGGAGCATGGCAGCGGCGCGCTGAACATCCACCTGCCCGACAACATCGTCCTGCCTGTGCCGGAGGAGCGGCGGTCGCGCTACGCATCCTATGCCGGGAAGGAGGTGCTGTTCGGCATCCGACCGGAGCACCTGACCGAGATCCGCCCGAACGACCACCGCCCCAACCTGGCGCCGCTGCACCTGACGCCCGAGGTGGTGGAGCCCATGGGCATGGAGACCCTGGTCCATATCTGGCTGCAGGGCACCGAGATCAGCGCCCGCATCGATCCCGCCATCCCGGCCGAGCCCGGCCGCCCGCTGGCCCTGGCCGCCGATATGGGGCAGATGCACCTGATCGACCCGCAGACCGACCGGATGATCTGAGCCGGCGCGCCGGCCCTTTGCAGCAGGAACCGCATGGCCTCCCAGACCCCGGTGCTGATCGGCGCCGACACGCTCGAGACGCTCGTCGCCAACATCTTCGTCGCCAATGGCTGCGACGGGGCGGAGGCTGGGCGCATCGCCCACCACCTGCTCGGCGCCAATTTGGCCGGGCATGACAGCCATGGCGTGGTGCGCGTGCCCCGCTATGTCGAATGGCAGCAGCAGGGCTTCGTCGTCGCCGGGCAGCAGGCCGAGGTAGTCACGGATGGCGGCGCCTTCGCCCTGCTGGACGGCCATTGGGGCTTCGGCCAGACGGTGGCGCCGCAGGCCACGGCCCTCGGCATTGAACGGGCGAAGCAGCACGGCACGGCCGTCATCGCGCTGCGCAATGCCGGCCATGTCGGCCGCATCGGCGCCTATTCGGAACAGGCGATCGCCGCCGGCCTCATCTCCATCCATTTCGTCAATGTCGCCGGCAGCGTGCTGGTCGCCCCCTTCGGCGGGACCGAGCGCCGCTTCTCCACCGCGCCCTTCAGCGTCGGCGTGCCGACCGACCCGCCGGTGGTGCTGGACTTTGCCACCTCCCGCGTCGCGGAGGGCAAGGTCCTCGTCGCCTCCAATGGCGGCAAGGCACTGCCGCCGGATGCGCTGATCGAGCCGGATGGCCGCCTCTCCGGCGACCCGCACACCCTGTATGGCGAGTATCCGCCGGTCGGGCCGCGCAACCCGTCCAACGGCCTCGGCGCCATCCGCGCCTTCGGCGAGCACAAGGGGTCGGGCCTGGCCTTCATGTGCGAATTGCTGGCCGGCGCCTTCACCGGGGGCGGCACCTCCGGCCCCGTGGGCGAACGCGGGCGTATCGCCAACGGCATGCTGTCCATCTACATCTCGCCTTCGCATTTCGGGACCGAGGCGGAGTTCAAGAAGACCGCCGAGGACTATGTCGCCTGGGTGAAGTCCTGCCGCCCCGACACCCCGGGCGGCGAGGTGCTGGCGCCCGGCGAGCCCGAGGCGCGGCTGCGCGCCGAGCGGCTGGCCAAGGGCGTGCCGCTGCAGCCCGACACCTGGGAGAGCATCACCCGCTGCGCCCGGTCCCTCGGCGTCACCGTCCCGAACTGAGGCCGTGTCCGACCTGACCGCGGCGGCGCGCTACGCCCTCTACGCGCCGATCCGCCGGCGCCTGCTGACCGAGGCGTCGAAGCGCATCCCGCTGGCCAGCGTCGCCAGCCAGGCGCGCGCGCTGACCCTGTGGGACGGCAAGCAGGTGCGGCCGGCGGACGAGATGCAGTTGGCCGCGGTCTTCGACCTCGGCGTGCTCGACCCCGTGGGTGGCCAGTCCCGCGCCATCGAGCGGCAGGCCAAGGCCGAGCCGCCCGACCCCGGCAGCGATGACGACAAGGTGCTGCAGGCGCTGATGGCGGCGCGCTTCGGTCTGGTGCGGCTGCAGGGCGAACGGGCGGAAGGGGGCATCGCCGCCACGCGCTTCCCCAACGGCGATCCGCTGGTGATCTGGGACAACCACCTGATGCGCAACCGCGCGCCCGGCGCGCTGATCGGCGCCCGGCTTGCCTTCCCGGACCCGGACCTGGCGATGACCTGCGGCACCGCCATCGGCCTCGACAGCCGGGCCGTGGAGCGGCTGCTGCTGGGCGTTGCGCCGCAGCGCGGCCCGGTCCTGCCCAGCCTGCCGCGGCCCGAGGACGACGCGGCGCTGGAGGCGCTGGTGGCGGAACCGGCGGCGCGCCTGCGCCTGGAGCAGCTTGCCGCCGGGCCCGGCTTCGCCGCCATGGTCTACCGCACGGCAATCGATCTCGGCCTGATGGGCCCGATCCCCGGCCGCACCCCGCCGGAGGCCTTGCCGCAGCAACCCGGCCCGGCGTAAGCCGGAACCAGGGAAGGGTCGCCGGAACCTCGCGCCACGGGAGGGGGACCGGATTTGTCGATACGCAAGCATGGCGTGGATGCGGTGCCGCCGGCGCCGCGGCTGATCGCCCTCGGCCTGCAGCATGTGCTGGTGATGTATGCCGGGGCGGTGGCCGTGCCGCTCATCATCGGCCGCGCCCTCAAGCTCCCGCCGGAGCAGGTGGCGTTGCTGGTCAATGCCGATCTCTTCGCCTGCGGCATCGCCACGCTGGTGCAGTCTGTCGGGTTCGGCCCCTGGTTCGGCATCCGCCTGCCGGTGATGATGGGCGTGACCTTCGCCGCGGTCGGGCCGATGGTGGCGATGGCGGGGAACCCCGATCTCGGGCTGCTCGGCATCTTCGGCTCGGTCATCGCCGCCGGCCTGTTCACGATGCTGGTCGCGCCCTTCGTCAGCCGCTTGCTGCCGCTGTTTCCGCCCGTGGTGACGGGCACGGTCATCCTGATGATCGGCATCTCCCTGATGCGGGTGGGCGTGAACTGGGCGGCCGGGGCGGCGGCGCCCAGCCTGCCGGGCTATGGCGACCCCGTGCATCTCGGCATGGCCGCCGGCGTGCTGGTGCTGATCCTGCTGATCACCAAATACGCCGCCGGCTTCCTGGCCAATGTCGCGGTCCTCGCCGGCATCGTCGCGGGCTGCCTGGTGGCCTGGGCGATCGGGCGGATGCACTTCGCCAAGGTCGCCGCCGCGCCCTGGTTCGAGCTGATTGCGCCCTTCCAGTTCGGCGTCCCGCAATTCGACCTGGTGGCGGCCCTGACCATGAGCCTGGTGATGGTGGTGGTGATGATCGAGAGCGCGGGGATGTTCCTCGCGCTGGGGGAGATGGTGGACCGCCCGGTCACCCAGGCCGACATGACGCGCGGCCTGCGCACCGATGGCCTCGGCACCGTCATCGGCGGCGTCTTCAACACCTTCCCCTACACCTCCTTCTCGCAGAATGTCGGCCTGGTGGGCGTCACCGGCGTGACGTCGCGCTGGGTGACGGCGGCGGGTGGCGTGCTGATGCTGGTGATGGGGCTGGTGCCGAAATTGGGCGCGCTGGTGGAAAGCGTGCCGCTCTTCGTCCTGGGCGGCGCCGGCATCGTCATGTTCGGCATGGTGGCGGCCACCGGCGTGCGGATCCTGTCCGCGGTGGACTACAAGGGCAACCGCAACAACCTCTATGTCGTCGCCATCGCGGTTGGCTTCGGGCTGATCCCGCTGGTGGCGCCGGATTTCTTCAAGGCCATGCCCGCCGCGCTGGGACCCATCCTGCATTCCGGCATCCTGCTCTCGGCGCTCGCCGCCGTCGGGCTCAACCTCTACTTCAACGGCTTCGGCAGCGCGGCCGGGGCGCGGGACCAGGCCGCCGCGGCGGCGCGGAGCCAGGAGACGCTGCACTGATGGACCCCTACCTGCACGAATGGGGCGGCATGCTGCTGCGCTGGCTGCATGTGCTGGCCGGCATGGCCTGGATCGGCAGCAGCTTCTACTTCATGCATATCGACGCCATGCTGAAGCCGGCGCCCGACATCCCCGCCGGCAAGGGCGGCGAGATGTGGGAGGTGCATGGCGGCGGCTTCTACCAGGTGCGCAAATGGCTGGTCGCGCCGGCCTCGCTGCCGCCGCAGCTGCTCTGGCACAAATGGGAAGCCTATACGACCTGGCTGTCCGGCTTCGCGCTGCTGGCCTGGGTGTATTACGGCGCCTCCGACCTCTTCCTGATCGACCCGGAGGTCGCGGACATCTCCGCGCCGGTCGCGGCGGCCATCGGCATCGGGTCGCTGGTGCTCGGCTGGGTGGCCTATGACCGTCTCTGCAAGTCGCGGCTTGGGGACAACGAGGTCGCGCTGGGCGCGGTCGGCTTCGTCTTCGTCGTGCTGCTGGCGTTCCTGTTCCAGCAGGTGTTCTCGGGCCGCGGCGCCATGATCCACACGGGCGCGGTGATGGCGACCTGGATGGCGGGCAATGTCGCCATGATCATCATCCCCAACCAGCGCAAGGTGATCTCGGCGCTGCAGCGGGGGGAGGCGCCGGACCCCGCGCTGGGCAAGGCCGGCAAGGTGCGGAGCACGCACAACAACTACCTGACCCTGCCGGTGCTGTTCCTGATGCTGGCGAACCACTACCCGATCCTGTGGTCCACGCCCTATGCCTTCGTCGTGGTCGCGCTGGTGCTGGTGGCGGGCGCGGTCATCCGCGTCTTCTACAACCTGCGCCACAGCGGCCGCGGCAATGCCTGGTGGACCTGGGCGGTGGCCGCCGCCTGCCTTTTGCTTGCGGCGGTGGTCAGCCTCACCTCCTCGCCCATCGGGCGGGAAAGGCTGGGGCTGGCAACGTCGGAGCCCGGCAACACCACCCTGCCGCGCGGCATGGCGCCGCCGCCGGACCAGGTGGTGGAGGTGGTGATCGGCCGCTGTTCCATGTGCCATGCGGCGGAGCCGGTCTGGGCCGGCATCGCCATCGCGCCCAAGGGCGTGCGGCTCGACACGCCGGAACACATCGCCCGCCAGGCGGCGGCGATCCGCCTGCAGGCGGTGTCCAGCCACGCCATGCCGCCCAACAACATCACCCGCATGGAGCCGGAGGAGCGCCGCATCCTGGCGCAGTGGCTGGCCCCGGGCAGGCCGGCACGCTGAGCGGCCGGCGGCCGGCCGGCGTCAGGCGATGGTCCAATCCGTGCCGGGATTGCCGAGCACGGTGACGCTGTCCGGCCCCACGCTGCCGAACAGCCACAGCACGGCGGTGCCGTCCGCGTTGCGCCACAGCAGGTCGGCCTGCCCGTTGCCGTCGTAATCCCCGGTGCCCGCCACGGACCAGTCGGCGCCGGGCGCAGCGACCAGCCCGCCGCCTGCCACCTGCCCGCCATCCATGGACCAGATCACCACCGCGCCGTTGTCGTTCCGCAGAACCAGGTCGGCCTTGCCGTTGCGGTCGTAGTCGCCGCTGCCGACAACCTGCCAGTCGGCGCCCGGATTGCCGATGATGGTCGTCTCCGGCGGATTTGTGTCGTCCGTGAACCAGTGCAGCAGCGTGCCGTTGGCATTCCGCCAGACGATCTCGGCCCGGCCATCGGCGTTGGTATCGGCCAGCGCCGCCACCCGCCAGGTGGCACCGGGATTGCCGAGGGCGCCGCCGCCCACGACCTGCCCGCCCGCCATGCGCCAGGCCACCGCCGTGCCGTCGTCATTGCGCCAGAGGATGTCGGCGGTGCCATCGGCATCCAGGTCGCCCAGCGCCGCCACCTTCCAGGACGGGTCGATGATGTCGAGAGGCTGGACCGCGACCGGCACGGCGCCGTCCATGGCCCAGATCACCACCGTGCCGTCGGCATTGCGCCAGAGCAGGTCGGCCTTGCCGTCGCCCGTCAGGTCGGCCACGCCGGCCAACGCCCAGTTCGACGGCACCGTGGCGATGGCGGCGGCGCTGCCCGCCATGCCATTGGTTGCCCAGGCCACCAGGGTGCCGTCGGTGGCGCGCCAGAGGATGTCGGACGCGCCGCCGCCATCCAAATCCTGCCGCGCGACCGCATCGGGCAGGGCGATGGTGCGGTCGGTGAAGCGGACGAACTCCACGTCCCGCAGCACGTCAACCTGCCCGTCGCTGCTGGTGAAGACCCAGTTGCCCGTCTCGGCATCCTTGTACCAGGTGGCATCGGCGGAGGCGGCGTTGAACACGGCCGTGTCGCGGCCGCCGCGGCCGTCGATGGTATCCAGGCCACCGCGACCCTCGAAGACCTCGTCCCGGTCGCTGCCCAGAAGGCTGTCGTCGAAGGCGGAGCCGCGGGCGGCCTTGATGTTGACCAGCGTGTCCTGGCCGCCGAACCAGCCATCGTCCAGCGTCTTCTGCAGCGCCAGGTCCACCCGCACGCCGGACAGGCTGCTGGCGTAGCTGACCATGACATTGGCCGACCAGGAGGGGGCCTGCAGCAGGTCGTTGCCGCCATCGCCACGGATGAAGCTGAGGCCGCCTCCGGCGATGTCGGCGCCGGTGAGGGTATCGTCGAACTGGCTGCCGACGGCGTTCTGGATATGGCGGAGCGAATCGGTGCCGCCCCAGGGATTGGTCGCGGTCCCGACTGCACCGTCACCCAGGTCGATCACCGCGCCTTGCGACTGGAAGCTCTGCCCGGAGAACAGCCGGGCGGTGTAGGTATTGTTCCCGCCGCGGCCGTCCAGCAGGTTGTCGCCGGGGCCGCCCGACAGCGTGTCGTCGCCGGGCGTCCCGTAGATCGCATCGTCGCCGGCACCGCCCTGCGCCCGGTAGAAGTCGTAGAGCGTGTCCGTGACACCGCCTGGCTTGAGGATCGTGCCGCGATAGCCGCCGAAGCCGCTGCCGGATGCCTCGGTCCCCAGGTCGATGGTCACATCGACTTCGGTGCCGACCGCGAAGCGGACCTCGTTCAGCCCGGCGCGGCCGTAGAGCACATGGCTGCCGCCGGTGAAGACATCGACGACATCGTCGCCCTGGGTGCCATGGATCGTATCGTTGAAGGAGGATGCCCGGACCCGCTGCACCGAGATGAGCGTATCGGTGCCGACCGAGGCATCGCCGCTGGCCGACCCGATCCACTCATTCCCCCAGGGATCGGTCGAGACCTGCAGGTCGATGGTGACGGCCGCCGTCGCGTTGCTGTAGTCGGCGCTGTTGGTGGTGTTCTTGAAGCCGTAGATCGTGTCGTTCCCGCCGGCGCCACGCATGCGGAAGCCCTGATAGGAATAGGGCCCGTCATAGCCGATCAGGATGTCGCCGCCGGCCGTGCCGCGGAATTCGTTGGCATTGACGACGGTGTCGGCACCGCCCGTGGATTTCGCCACCAATGCGGTGCCCAGGCCGAACAGGCCGGGATCGGTGTCCCCCGCGGCGACGCCCACGGTGGTGCCGCTGGCCAGGCTGCCATAGTCGATGGTGTTGAAGCCGAGGCCGCCATCCATGCTGTCGCTGCCGGCGGAGCCGTCGAAGCGATCACTGGCGTCGCTGCCGATCAGCGTGTCGTTGCCCGCCCCGCCGACGGCGCGGACGACATTCTTCAGCGTGTCGGTGTAGTAGGTGCCGGTCGCGGCGCCGGGCACCTGGTTGCCGTCGCTGGCGCTGCCGAACCAGTTGCCATCGGCATCCAGGCTCGTCTGTAGTCGGACGGTGACGCCGTTCGGGCTGTCCGCGTAACTCGCCTGGTTGAGCTGCGACTTGCGGCCATCGATGAAATCGTTGCCGAGGCGGCCGCGCAGCTGCACGGCGAAGGGCAGGCCGGCGGACGCATCGTCCGAGCCGATGAGCGTGTCGTTCTCGGCGCTGCCGAGGATGCCGCGGATATTGGTGAAGCTGTCGGTGCCGTTGCTGCCGCTTTTCTGCGCGGTGCCGCTGTAGCCGGAGGCACCGTAGGTGACCGTCACCGGCCCGGGCACGAAGCCGGACCCGTAGTCCAGCAGGTTGCTGCCGCCGCCGCCATTGTAGCCGTCATTGCCGCGGCTGGCGGAGAAGATCTCGCTGGCATTGCCGCCGGTGATGGTGTCGTTGAAGTCGGACCCCTTCACCCGCAGCACATTGGTCAGCCTGTCGGTGCTGCCGAGCCCGTCGGTCGCGGTCCCTTGGCCGAGGTCGATGGTCACGCCCTGCTGGGCGCTGCCGTAGTCCGCCTGGTTGAGCGAGTTGGAGGCGCCGTCGATGCTGTCCGTGCCTGGGCCGCCCAGCAGGGCGATCAGGCTGGTCGGCGCGCTGAACCCCTTGAGGCTGTCATTGCCCTGGGTGCCGATGATGAGGCGGATGCCGCTGAAGGTATCGGTGCCGATGTCCTTCTTGGTCACCGTGCCGCCGAAGGCGCTGGTGAAGGTGGCGGTGATGGGGTTGGCCGCGCCGAAGCCGCTGTAGTCGAGGCTGTCGAACTGGCTGGTTCCGGGGCCGGACCCGCCGGCGATCGAATCGCTGTCGCCGCTGCCGACGAAGGCATCCGAATCCGGCGTGCCGGAGAGCGTATCCTTATTGGGTGTGCCGGGGATCCTCGCCATGGCCTGTCCTCCGCCGCCGGCGGCCGCCGGTCCTGGATATGCGGGGAAAGGCTATCGGTCGAGACGGTTGCGAAACACTATCTCTCAGTTGCAAACCGCGGATGATCCCTCCACGAATAGTAGCAGGCACGCGCCGTAGCGCTGGGTGAAGCGCGCGTCGGCCCCGCCGCCATGCCCGGTCACCTCTGGCGGGCGGTCCAGCAGCAGCAGCCCGCCGACGCGGGGCGCCGCCAGGGTGCGGAACAGGCTGGCCCGCCGGTCCGGATCGGGGTCGAACTCGTCATCGGTGAAATTCGCCACCACCACCCGCGCCGCCGGGCTGCGGGCGCCGGCGATCACGCGCTGCAGGTCCTCCAGCGCCCAGGCCCAGGCCGGGCTGCCCCGGGCGCCATGGGCCGCCGGGGCGATCGCCACCACCGCATCCACCAGCCCGGGTTGGTCCAGCGCCTGCAGCGCGTTCCAGGCGCCGCGCGACTGGCCGCCGACGACGATCCGCGCATAGCCCTGCGCCCGCAGGGCCCGCAGCGCATCGCGCAGCCAGCCCGCGGCCGCCTCCGTCTCGTCCGTCAGCGGGTCCCGGTCGAAGCGCAGCACGTCGTAGCCGGCGTTGTTGAACACCCGCACATGCGGCTGCGGCTGGCTGCCGCGGCTGTCCTGCCCGCCGGCGGCGCGGCCATGCGCCCAGACATAGGCGCCGCGGCCGGCCTGCGGCCCGTGCCAGAGGAAGCGGTCATCCGTCACCAGCGACCAGCCCGGGCCGGACCGCACCCGCGCCGCCTCGCGCGGTGGCGGCGCGCTTTCCCGCCCCGGCCAGACCACGGCCAGGTCGCGGGCATAGATGCGGCAGCCCCCGCCGCCCCAGGAGGCGCAGAGTTCCAGCGCCCGCGCCTCCGTCGTCGCCATGTCCGGCTGGGCGGCGGCCCAGCCCCAGGCGCCCTCGGGGCTCAGCGCGAAGGCGCGCGGCGTCGCCTGCTGCAGGAAATTGGCATAGTCCGCCCTGCCATCGGGGCCGAGATGCGGCACCGCCGCTGTGTCCAGCACGGCGGGGCGTGGCGGGGCGTCGGCGCGGGCGGCCAGGCTGCTGGCGAGGGCGGCGGCGACCGACAGGATAAAATACAGAAGTATGTGATATCCCATAAATGTGAGGAAACCACATCGCCGGCGCCGTCCGCAACTGGCCTCTTGTCCAACCCGGCCCGGCACGGCAGGACAGCCCGGCCTGCCCGGGCCCCGGGGCCGCCGCCCCCTGCCTCCCCGGCCGACCAAGGATGTTTCCGATGCGCGTGAAGGACGTGAAGAAGGTGGTGCTCGCCTACTCCGGCGGGCTCGACACCAGCGTCATCCTGAAATGGTTGCAAACCACCTATGGCTGCGAGGTGGTGACCTTCACCGCCGATCTCGGCCAGGGGGAGGAGCTGGGCCCGGCGCGCGACAAGGCCCTGCTGCTGGGCATCAAGCCGGAGAACATCTTCATCCGCGACCTGCGGGAGGAGTTCGTCAGGGACTTCGTCTTCCCGATGTTCCGGATGAATGCCCTGTATGAAGGGCAGTACCTGCTCGGCACCTCCATCGCCCGGCCGCTGATCGCGCAGGAGCAGATCCGCATCGCCGAGCAGGTCGGCGCCGATGCCGTCGCGCATGGCGCGACCGGCAAGGGCAACGACCAGGTCCGTTTCGAGATCGGCTACTACGCCCTGAAGCCGGAGGTGAAGGTCATCGCCCCCTGGCGCGAATGGGACCTGACCAGCCGCACCCGCCTGCTGGAGTTCGCCGAGGCGCACCAGATCCCGATCGCCAAGGACAAGCGCGGCGAGGCGCCCTTCAGCGTCGATGCCAACCTGCTGCACAGCTCCTCGGAAGGAAAGATCCTGGAGGAACCCTGGGACGCGCCGGACGAGATGGTCTGGCAGCGCACCATCGCGCCCTGGGACGCGCCGGACACCCCCACCGAGATCACCATGGAGTTCGAGCGCGGCGACGCCGTCTCGATCAACGGCAAGCGGCTGTCGCCCGCCGCGCTGCTGACCGAGCTGAACGCGCTGGGCAAGGCCAACGGCATCGGCCGGCTGGACCTGGTGGAGAACCGCTTCGTCGGCATGAAGTCCCGCGGCTGCTACGAGACGCCGGGCGGCACCATCCTCTGGCAGGCGCACCGCGCGATCGAGAGCATCACGCTGGACCGGGAGGCGGCCCACCTCAAGGACTCGCTCATGCCGCGCTATGCCGAGCTGGTCTACAACGGCTTCTGGTTCAGCCCGGAACGCCGCATGCTGCAGGCCATGGCCGATGAGAGCCAGAAGAGCGTCTCCGGCGAGGTGCGGATGAAGCTCTACAAGGGCAATGTCATCGTCACCGGCCGCCGCAGCCCGCACAGCCTCTACTCGATGAAGCACGTGACCTTCGAGGACGACCAGGGCGCCTACGACCAGTTCGACGCCCAGGGCTTCATCAAGCTGAACGCGCTGCGCCTCCGGCTCGGCGCCATGGCCGGCCGCAAGGCCGGCGCGCTGTAGCCGGCCCGGCCGCCGCCATGGCCCGCGCCGTGCCGACGCGCCCGGCATCCGGGCCTGCCGCCCGCGCCGCCGG
>NZ_SMOA01000450.1 GCF_004353985.1 Paracraurococcus ruber
CCGGAGCCGGCGACGCTCGGCCTGCTCGGCGCCGGCCTTGCCGGCCTCGTCGCCCTGGCCCGGCGCCGGCGGCGGCGCCAGGCGACCGCGGCGGATCGCCCCGCACCATGACCGGCCCGCGGCGCAAGGCCGCGGCGTGACCAAGCCGCGGCACGCCGCGACACCGCGACCAGGGCCGGGCGCCGCCGCGGGGCTCGGGCCCCAGACCGGCGGGCACCCGCCCCGCCGGATGGATGCCGGCATCGCGCGCCGTACCGGGGCTGCGCATCGGCGGCGTGGCGGCGGCGCGCCGGGCTGATCGACCATCCCGGCCAGCACCGATGCCGCCCGCCGTGATGCGCGCCGCCTCGGGCCGCCTCCGCCAGACCCATGCCGCCGCCGCAGGGCAGGCCCCGGCGGCGGCGTCTGGCGGGATGCCGCATCCGCGGCCAATCCTGGCGGCCGCCGCCGGGCACCCCATCTGCCCGGTGCAAGCAACGAGGGAACGCCGCGCCATGCAGCAGCCGGGACCGCCGGGCCGCGACCAGCCCGGCAGCCGCGCCTGGACGCCGACCGAGGTCCGCACCCTCTCGCTCGTCTCCGGCGCGCATCTCGTCAGCCATGTGCACCACCTGGTGCTGCCGCCGCTCTTTCCCCTGCTGCGCGACCAGCTCGGCGTCGGCTTCATCGAGCTTGGCCTAGCGCTGACCGTGTTCAACATCGTCACCGCCCTGGTGCAGGCGCCGATGGGCTATGCGGTGGACCGGCACGGGTCCCGCCGGGTGCTGGTCGCCGGGCTGGTGCTGGCCGGGGCCAGCTTCATCGGCCTCGCCCTGGCGCCCAGCTATGCGATGCTGCTGGTCACCGCCGCGCTGCTCGGCATCGCCAATGCCGTCTACCACCCGGCCGACTACGAAATGCTGTCGCGCGGCATCGGGGAGGCGCGGATCGGCCGCGCCTTCTCCATCCACACCTTCGCCGGCTATCTCGGCGGGGCGCTGGCACCGGCGATGATGCTGGGATTGTCGTCGCTGGGCGGCCTCTCGGCCGCGCTGCTCGCCGCCGGGGCGATCGCACTGGCCGCCGCCCTGCCGCTGGCGCTGGCCGCCGACCCCGCGCCGGCGCCGCGCGCCGCGCCGAAGGCCAAGGGGGCGGCGAGCGGGTCGGTGCTGACGCCGGCCGTCGTCATGCTGACGGCCTTCTTCGCGCTGCTCAGCCTGTCGCTCGGCGGGGTGACGAATTTCTCGGTCGCCGCGCTGGTGGACGGGCGCGGGGTGGATTTCGCCGTGGCGACCATGGCGCTGAGCGGCTTCCTGCTGCTCTCGGCGCTCGGCGTGCTGGCGGGCGGGATCGTGGCGGACCGCACGACGCGGCATGGCGACGTGGCGGCGCTGGGCTTCGGGCTGACCGGCGCGCTGGTGGCGCTGGTTGGCCTGGTCCCGCTGCCGCCCGTGGCGCTGGTGGCGGCGATGGGGGCGGCCGGGTTCCTCTCCGGCCTGATCATGCCGTCGCGCGACATGCTGGTGCGGGCGGCCGCGCCGCCGGATGCGGTGGGCCGGGTCTTCGGGATCGTGACGACGGGGTTCAACATCGGCGGGACGATCGGGCCGATGCTCTACGGGTTGCTGATGGACCATGGCCAGCCGCTGCTGGTCTTCGCCGCCAGCGTCTTCTTCATCGTCGCCACCATGGCCATGGCGCTGGTCGGCGAGCGGCGGGCGAAGCGGCCGGTCGCGGCGGGGTAGGCCCGGCCGCCGCGCGGCCTGGAGGCCGGGGGGCGGGGCCGCCCGGCCGGCGCGAGAGGGAGACCGCCCCGTGCAAGCCCGGCGGGCGCCGCCCGCTCAGGCGGTCTTCTTCAGCGCCTTGCCGGCATCGCCGCCCATGGCCTTGCGCAGCGCCAGCCGCAGCACGTCCGGCTTGGGCAGCAGGATGCTCTGCCGCGTCACCACCGCCAGCCCCTCCCGGCTCATCGCCGACAGCTCGCGCGACACCGCTTCGCGGCGCGCGCCGATCCGCGCGGCCAGCACATGCTGCGGCGGCGGCGGGCTGACCCGCAGCTGCCCATCCTCCCGCGGGCGGCCGAGCCGCAGCAGCTCCGCCACCAGCCGGTGCCGCACCGGCAGCACCGCCAGCTCCACGTTGCGCGCATCCAGCAACCGCAGGCGGGAGACCAGCAGCCGCAGCAGGCCCAGCCCGGCCGCCGGCGCCTTCAGCACCAGGTCGAGGAAGACGGTGCGCGGCAGGCAGCAGAGCACGGCGCTGTGCACGGCCGTGACATTGGCCGAGCGCGGCAGGCCGTCGATCGCCGCCATCTCCCCGAACAGCTCGCCGGCGCCGAACTCGCCCAGGATCACCTCCTGCCCGTTGGCGGAATGCACCGCGACGCGGACCGTGCCGGAGAGGATGAGGAAGACATCGTCGGAGGCGTCGTCATAGTCGATCACCACCTCCCCGGGCTGGACCTTGCGCCAGCGGGCCTGGCGCGCCGCATCCTGCAGCAGGTCGGGCGACACTTCGCGGAGCAGGGGGAAGCGCGCCAGCCGGTCGTCCTCGGGTGACGGGGCCATGAGTTTCCATCGTCTGATTCTTTGTGTTGCATGAGATAGCAGCAGGACCGGCAAGGCAAGGCGTGGTGTGCGCTGGCGCACATCCCGGCGGCGCCCGGCAGCGGAGAGTCGTTGCGCAGATGAAGGAACACCCGCCCTGGCCCGTGCTGCGCCACCGGCCGGCGACCGCCGGGCCGCCGGCGCATGATGCTGGACAGGATGGTCGCCTTCCGGCTCAATCCGTTACGCTAGCCGCGTCGTCGCGCGCCGCCGGGCGGGGCGCCGGACCCTGCCCGTTGCCCTGCGACGGCTGGCCGGGCACCCGCCGCCGGAGTGAGACGTGACGCCTGCCCGCCCCGCCCCGCCGCCCCCGCCGTCCGGTGCCTGCCGGCGGCGCGG
>NZ_SMOA01000451.1 GCF_004353985.1 Paracraurococcus ruber
CGCGGGACCTCGCCGGGTGGCGCGGCCGGCAAGGCGCCGGCGCGGAAGGCCGGCGCCAAGGGCCGCGGCCGGCCGCGCACCGGCGCCCGGGTCGCCGCGGTGCAGGCGCTGTTCCAGAGCGAGCAGTCGGGCGAGCCGGCCGAGGCCGTCATCAGCCAGTTCCAGCGCCACCGCCTGGGCACCCAGCCCGGCGATGGCGGCTTCGAGGATGGCCGGGTGCCGGAAGCGGATGTCCCCTTCTTCTCGCGCATCGTGCTGCAGGTGGCCAAGAACGCCGAGGAGGTGGACGCCGCCCTGTCGCGCCACCTGCACGCCGCCTGGCCGTTGTCCAAGCTGGACCCCGTCCTGCGGGCGCTGCTGCGCGCCGCCTGCGGCGAGCTGCGCAGCGACCCGGAGACGCCCGCCCGGGTGGTGATCAACGAGTATCTCGACGTGGCGCATGGCTTCTTCGGCGGCGACGAGCCGCGCTTCGCCAATGGCGTGCTGGACGCCATGGCGCGCAGCCTGCGGGGGGAGGAGTTCCAGGGGCAGGCCCGCCGCCGCGGTGGCTGAGGCGGCGCCCGGGCTGCCCGGGGACCTTCCCGGCGAATTCGCCCTCATTGCCCGGCATTTCCGCCGCCTGGCCGGGCCGGGCGCGCTCGACCTCGCCGACGATGCCGCGCTGCTGGACCCGCCGCCCGGCCGGCAGCTGGTGCTGGCGGCGGATGCCATGGTCGCCGGCGTGCATTTCCTGCCCGACGACCCGCCCGAGAGCATCGGCCGCAAGCTGCTGCGGGTGAACCTCTCGGACCTCGCCGCCATGGGGGCGGCGCCGCTCGGCTACCTTATGACCACGGCGCTGCCGAAGGATTTGCCCCCGGACTGGCTGGGGCGCTTCGTCGATGGGCTGGCGGCGGACCAGGCGGAGTTCGGGCTGTCCGTCCTGGGCGGGGATACGGTCGGTACGCCGGGGCCGGCCTCGCTCTCGCTGACCATCCTGGGGACGGTGGCGCCCGGGGCGGCGCTGCGGCGGGACGGGGCGCGGCCGGGCGACACGCTCTGGGTCTCCGGGACGGTGGGCGACGGGGCGCTGGGGCTGCGCGTGCTCCAGGGCAGGTTGCCGGCGGACGCGGCGGGACACCTGGCCCGCCGCTACCGCCTGCCGGAGCCGCGGCTGGCGCTGGGGCAGGCGCTGGGCGGCCTGGCGCGGGCGGCCATGGATGTCTCGGACGGGCTGGTGCAGGACCTTGGGCATCTCTGCCGCGGCGGCGGCTGCGGGGCGGTGCTGCGGGCTGGCGCCGTGCCGCTCTCGCCGGCGGCGCGGGCGCTGGTGGCGACCGACCCGGCGCTGCTGGCGCTGTGCCTGACGGGCGGGGACGACTACGAGCTGCTGTTCGCCCTGCCGCCGGGCGCAGCGCCGCCGCCAGGCCATGCCGCGGCCCGGATCGGGGAGTTCCTGGCGGGGCCGCCGGTGGTGCGGGTGCTCGGCCTGGATGGAACGGAGATGGAATTGCCGCGGGGCGGGTGGAGCCATTTCTGAGGCCGGCCGGCACCGTCCCGGCCGCCGCGACCATGGCCCCTGCCGTCCGCCCCCGGGGCGGGCCGCCGGGCCATCCCGGCATCCGGGCCGGCGGCCGAACCCGGTTCCGACCAGGAGGGCGCCTAGCGCGCCACTCCGGGACCTTGCCGGCGGGGCGAGCGCGGGGGCAGGCCGCGTGAGCGCAGCGGTGCTGGCCGAAGCGAAAGGCTGCCCCGCCCCCCTCCGCCGTCGAGCGGCCCCTCCGGCGCGGGTGGTTCCTCGTGTCTGCCGTTCCTAGCGGGACGTCGCGCCGCTGCCCGGGCCCGTGGCGCCCGGCTGGGTGCCGCCCACCGGCGCGCCCAGCGGCCCGATCCGGCCGACATTGCCGAACAGGGCCTGCAGCAGGGTCCGGTCGTTGCCGGGCGTCGGCGTCTCCCGGCTCACCATGGTCACCGGCTGCATCTGGTCCTCGCCGATCCGGCGCACCTCTCGCACCGCGCCGCGGCCGTCGAAGGTGACCACCACCGTTTCTTGGTCGGTCAGGGCCAGCGCCCGGCCCGGCCGCTGCCGGGTCTTGCTGCTGATGTAGTACCAGGTGTCGTCGGCGAAGGTGCTGGTCTGGGTGGGGGACCCGAGCAGGGCCTGGACATCCTGCTTGGTCTGGACGCCCGGGGTAATCTCCCGCAGCTGGTCTTCGGTGATCCGGTTGCCGCGCTGGACCAGCGGCGCGTCGAACACGCTGCACGCGCCGAGGGCGAGCAGGGCGAGCAGGGCGAGCGCCGGTCGCCCGCGATGCGGGCGACGGGACGGCGCGTTGACCGGGCGGGAAGGGCGATCCATCTCTCGCGCCGGATGCCACCATGCCGTGCCAGGGTCAAGCTTGGCGCGCCGCGCCCCGAAGGAAGGATGTCGCCCCCATGGGCCTGCTCGCCCTGTTTCGCCGCAAGCCGCATGAGCGGGCCGGCTTCGAGCTCTACGGCGCGGCCGTGGCGGCGGCGCGCGACCCCTGGTTCTACGGGGCGCTCGGCGTGCCAGACCGGCTGGATGGCCGCTTCGACCTGATCGGGCTGCATGTCGCCCTGCTGATCCAGCGGATTCGCACCGACCCCGACCCGCGCGGCGCCCCCCTGGCCCAGGCGGTGTTCGATGCGATGTTCGCCGACATGGACATCAACCTGCGGGAGATGGGGGTCAGCGACCTGACGGTGGGCAAGCGGGTGCGGAACATGTGGGAAGCCTTCCACGGCCGCGCCCAGGCCTATGAGGCCGCGATCGCCGCGGCCGACCGGGACGCCATGGCGGCCGCGCTGCAGCGCAATGTGTGGCGGACCGAGGACCCGCCGGGCGAGCCCGCCCGCCGCCTGGCGGCGCAGGCGCTGCGCGCGGCCGCGGCGCTGGCGGGGCAGCCCTTCGCCGCGCTGGC
>NZ_SMOA01000452.1 GCF_004353985.1 Paracraurococcus ruber
CGGCGCCGCGGCCCCCGGACCCGCGAGCGGAGACGGGCGGATCAGACGATCCGCGTGCGCACCGTGCCGACGCCCTCGACCACGCCTTCCAGCAGGTCGCCGCGCTGCACCGCCGCGACGCCTTCCGGCGTGCCGGTCATGATCAGGTCGCCCGGCGCCAGCCGCACCAGGTGGGAGAGGTTGGAGATCACCTCCGGCACCGACCAGATCAGCTTCGACAGGTCCGAGGTCTGGACGACCTTGCCGTTGACCTTCAGCTCGATCAGGCCCTTCGAGACGTCGACGCCCCTGGCCGGGACCAGCGCGCCCATCGGGGCGGAGAAGTCGAAGCCCTTGCCCATGTCCCAGGGACGGCCGGTCTTCTTCGCCTCGTTCTGCAGGTCGCGCCGGGTCATGTCGAGGCCGGCGCAGTAGCCCCAGACATGCGCCATCGCCTGCGCCACCGGGATGTTCTCGCCCGCCGAGCCGATGGCCACCACCAGCTCCATCTCATGGTGCAGCTGCTTCGTCTGCGGCGGGTAGGGCATGTCCGCGTCGTTCACCACCAGCGCATCGGCCGGCTTGGCGAAGTAGAAGGGCGGCTCGCGCGTCGGGTCGCTGCCCATTTCGATGGCATGCTCGGCGTAGTTCCGGCCGACGCAGAAGATCCGGCGGACCGGGAACACCTGGCTGCTCCCCCGGATGGGGACGGCCGCGATCACCGGCGGGGCGATGACGTAGTCGGACATGCCGCGAATTACTCCCTTGGGCGTGGCCAGGCTGCCATAGCAGCGGCCCCGGCCTGTCGGAAGCCATGCGCTGCCGCAGGAGACTCCTGCCGTGTCGCCTCAAGTATTGCCGCCAACCCACTGAGACAACGAAGCAAGCACAAAAAAAGCGCCCGGACAGGGGGGTGTCCGGGCGCCGTTGTTGCTTACTTCCGATCGGAATGGTCGGGCGAGCCGGCAGGGGAAACCGGCCTCGGCCACCGGTCCATTATAGGCGGGCCGGCCTGTGGATATTAGCTGAGCATGCGGCAGGACGCAAAAGGCTTTGCGCGTGGCAGCCATGCGACGACGCCCTATCGCGCCAGGGTCGCGCAGCTGTGACCGGCTGCAACCGCAACCCCGGGCGTCGCGCCCCGCCTATTCCGCGGCCTGCGCCAGCGGCGCCGCCGCGTCGCGCCGCCGGGCCCAGGCGATGCAGGCCTCGCCGAAGCGCTCGAACAGGGTGCGGGAGACCGCGTCCCGTTCCCAATCATATTCCGGGTGCCACTGGACGCCATAGGCGAAGCCGGGCGCGTCCTTCACCCGCACCGCCTCGATCGTCCCGTCCGGCGCCCAGGCCTCCGCCGCCAGGCGGGGCGCCAGCTGGGCGATGCCCTGGTTGTGCAGCGAGTTCACCGCGATCTCGGTCCGCCCGGCCAGGTCCGCCACCAGGGAGCCCGGCTGCAGCCGCACGCCATGCGCCTTGGCCACCCGGATGCGCGGCAGCCGCTGGTCGGACGGGGTGGAATGGTCGATCCGCCCCGGCAGGTCCTGGATCCGCTGGTCCAGGCTGCCGCCCAGCGCCACGTTCAGTTCCTGGAAGCCGCGGCAGATGGCCAGCAGCGGCACCCCGGCGGCGATCGCCGCCCGGATCAGCGGCAGGGTGGTCGCGTCGCGGGCATGGTCCTCCGGCGTGCCTTCGGCATGCGGCGGGCCCTGGTAATGCTCCGGGCAGACATTCGACCGGCTGCCGGTGAGGATCAGCCCGTCCAGCCGCGGCAGGATGCCGGGCGCCAGCGCCTCTCCCGCCGCGGGCAGCAGCACCGGGATGCCGCCGACCGGCCCCAGCACCACGCGCACATAGCTGTCGGACGCGGCGTGGTTGGGCGTGGCGAAGATGCCGAAGGCCTTCACGCAGCAGGATATGCCGATGAGCGGTTTCATCACGGGTCCAGCTTCATCCCCGAATGCGGCACGATCAAGGTCTCGGCCGCGGATGGATGCAGTTTTCACGCCATCGGTGGCTGCATCCTGAACATGCGCCGCGATGCCGGCAGACGACCCCGCGCCCGGGCGGGCCGCGGCACGGCGCGCTGCCGCGCACCGCGATCCGGGGCACCGGCCCACGGCGCCCGGCGGGGGCGCCGGACCGCGACGGCATGGCCAATATGGCGGCCCGCGGCGGGAGGAGGCCCGCGCAGCCCGCATGGCAGCGGCCCCGCGGCGGCAGGGCAGCGCCGGCGCCGCTACTGGATGCCCAGCTGCTCGCGGAAGCGCGGGTCGTTGAAGTCGAACAGCAGGTTGGGGAAGCGGCCGCCATATTCGGGCTGGGACAGCGTCACCCGCGTCTCCTGCCCCTGCGCATCCACCACCGCCCATTGCCGCAGCTCGACCGGGTCGTCG
Source organism: Paracraurococcus ruber (assembly GCF_004353985.1). Taxonomy (GTDB): domain Bacteria; phylum Pseudomonadota; class Alphaproteobacteria; order Acetobacterales; family Acetobacteraceae; genus Paracraurococcus; species Paracraurococcus ruber. Next base: position 2,370 of record NZ_SMOA01000452.1, read on the forward strand.
CTGAACACCAGCGTCAGCCGGCCCTCCGCCGCGCGGCCGGCGCGGATCAGCGTGATGCGCAGCAGCCCGCCGCCGCGCTCCACCCGCGTCACGGTCACGTCGCCCGACAGCGACAGGTCGTCCCGCATGAGGATGCCGAGCGGCGTCGCGCCGATCGGCAGCACCGTCGCCTGCTTGAGCTGCCGGTCGAAGTAGAAGAACTGGCCATAGCTGGCGACCAGCAGCAGCGGCTCCGGCGGGTCGTATTCGAAGCGCATCTTGCCCGGCCGGACGATCCAGCCGGTGCCCTCGGCCGAGGCGCCGTTCTGCGCGATCTGCAGGAAGCGCGCCTTCAGGCTGGTCAGGCGGTTGAGCCAGGCCTCGGCGCGGGCGACATCGGCGCGGTCGCGCTCGGACAGCGGCCGGGCGGGCTGCGCCCGGGCCGGGCGAAGCAGCGGCGGGGCGGCGAGGAGCAGGGCCGGCAGGGCCAGCAGCGGGCGGCGGAGCATCGGCGGAGATCTGGCCCGGCCGGCGCGCCAGGGGAAGCCCCGCCGGCCGCCCGGCGCGCCG
>NZ_SMOA01000453.1 GCF_004353985.1 Paracraurococcus ruber
CCACAGGCCCATCATCTGCTTTCCGATCTTCGATCTCGTTCATGCCGCACATCATCGTTCCGGGTTCGCCTTGGGCAAAAGGGTGTCCAGGGAAACCGGGTGCAGCTCAGCCGCAGAAGCCGAGGTCTTCCAGCTGGCACAGAACGATGTAGGTGAAACAGTCGTAGATTTCGGCGACGTCGATATCCGCCGGCGTAACGCCGGCCATGGCAAAGGCGCGCGGCGCCGCCTTGGCCAGGCCGAGCCGCGTCATGTCGGGCCGCTGGGTGATGGTGCTCGGACTATCCGGATGCCCTTCGGCGAGACCGGTCAGCAGCACGCGTGGCTGCCGCATGTCGCGGGCAATCTCGGCGGCGCTGACCACCACCGCGGCCGCGCCGTCGCTCTCGAGGCTGCAATCCAGCAGCCGCAACGGGTCGGCGATCATGCGGGATGCCTGGTGGTCCTCGATCGACATCGGCGCGGTCATGGTCGCATTGCCATTGAGGATGGCGTGCTGCCGCGTGGTGACCGCAATCTCGGCGAGTTGCCGGCTGGTGGTGCCGAACAGCTCCATGTGCCGCCGCGCCATCGGAGCGTAGTATTGCGCCGGAGCCAGGGCGCCAACTGGTGCCTCGAACTCACCCACAGTGCGGAACTGCGGCATCTGGTGGATGCGAGTGCCGATCCGGCTGCCGGTGCGTCCGGTGCGCCCGAGCGGCAGCAGCACATGCCGGCAGATCCCGGCCGCCACGGCCGCCGCGGCGCATTGCACGGCTGCCACGGCACCGGCGCCGCCGAGCGGCGTGGCAGTCGAGAAGCGCAGGTCGGGAATACCGAAGTTCGTCACGAAATCCTCGGCAACCGTCCCGGCGCTGATCGGCATGACGATGCCGTCGATGTCGGCGGGCTGCAGTCCGGCATCGGCAATCGCCTTCAGCGCGGCGCCCAGTTGCAGCACCAGCACGCTGCGGCCGCCGGCGTCGCAGGTGTAGTCCGTCTCACCTATACCGGTGACGGCGGCCTTTCCGTTCAGTGACATATCTCAACCCTCCTCCGCCGGGATCCGCCCCTCGATCAGCCAACGCTCCACCTCGTGGCGCTGGATCTTGCCCGTCGTGCTGCGGGGGAGCGCGTCCAGGGGCACGAAATGGATGCCCTTCGGCTGCTTGTATCCGGCGAGCGAGCGGCGACAGGCCTGGTTCAGAACCTCCACACCCAACTCGGTAGTCTTGCGGGCCACGATCGCAACCGGCACCTCACCCCATGTCGCATCCTGCCGGCGCACGACGATGGCATCGGCAACGCGCGGATCGCCGAGGATCACGCGCTCGATCTCGGCGGGGTAGATGTTCTCGCCGCCCGACTTGATCAGGTATTTCACGCGGTCAACGAAATCCAGCTTGCCGTCTGCTCGACGACGGAACATGTCACCCATGTGGAACCAGCCCCCGCGGAAGTCATGCGCCGTCACCGCGGGTGCATTCCAGTAGCCGCTGAAGACGGTGGGCCCACGCACTGCCGCCTCGCCGGCTTCTCCGTCCGGTACCTCGTGGTCGTCGGCATCCACGAGCCGCAACTCGCAGAAGGAGGTCTGGGTCTTGGCGAGGTCAGTCGGCACCTCGCCAACCGGGATCAGCCCCGCCGAAGCGGGTGCTGATCCGGTCTCCGTGGAGCCGAAGCTGTTGACATAGGGTGCGCCCAGCAGGCTGGTGATTTCGGCGATCTGATGTGCCGGGACCAGATCCGCCATGGTGCCGCAGAGGGCCATGCCGCGTGGCGTCACGCGCCGGCGGCGTATCTCATCGATCAGGGGTGCGATCATGCCGGGCATCAGGCGCAGCCAGCCGAGCCTGTGTTCCGCAACAATGGTGGCGAGCCGCGCTGGCTCGAAGCCGTCAAGCATCATTGCATGGCCGCCATAGAGGAGGGTGCCGAGTGCCTCCTCCGTCCCGGCCATGTGGTAAAGCGGAGCCCAGACCGCCGCTGTGGCGCTACGCGGCAATGCGTATTCCGCAAGCCGCTGCATGGCACGGGCGATCTCCGTACGATGGCTGATCACGGCGCCTTTCGGCAACCCTGTCGTGCCGCTCGTGTAGAGAATCAGCAGCCCGTCGTCCGGCTCGGCTTGGTCTGTCGGTGGCGTAGCAGCGGCACGCTGCAGCGCCGCTTCGTAGGATGCCCCGAGCCGCATCACGCGCGCCTCGCCGGGATCGAGTTCCTCGAGCTTCCCAGCATGCCGTTCCGAGGCGAAGATGGCGCGCGGCGTCACCAGGTTCAGGCAGTGTTGCAGCTCAGGAACCGCGAGACGCCAGTTCTGGGCCGCCACAATGGCACCGCGCAGCGCAGCGGCCAGTTGGAGCTCAATGTATTCCGGGCAGTTCTCCGCAACCACCGCAATGCGGTCACCGCGACCGATGGCCATGGCCTCCAGAAGGTTGGCCGTACGGTTTACTCTTTCGTTCAGCTGAGAATACGTCAGAACGCGGCCGCTACCTTCCAGTGCCGGAGCATCCGGGCAAAGCCGTGCGCGTTGCCGGAACAGGCCGCCCACCGTTCCGCATTGCGCTTGCACGACGAAGCTCTGGGCGGTCTTGTAAGTGTCCATCGTCCCGCATGTTCCTCGCCGCTGAGGTGTGCTCCGCGAGCGCAGCGGCCGCGCTCATCGTCTCGCCGACTTATTGTCAGTTGATCGGTAAGTTGCGCTCGCGCACGATGCCTGTCACCCGCTCACGCCCCCGGTGTACGAAGGTAGCGAACTCATCGGGTGTCATTGGTGTCGGCATCACGTCAGGGCCGATCATGGCGCGGAAGCGTTCGGCGCCAATGATCCTTGAGCTGCACCCGGTTTCCCTGGACACCCTTTTGCCCAAGGCGAACCCGGAACGATGATGTGCGGCATGAACGAGATCGAAGATCGGAAAGCAGATGAT
>NZ_SMOA01000454.1 GCF_004353985.1 Paracraurococcus ruber
CCCGCCGGCGCCGGGCGGCGACGGCCGGCCGATCCCCCCGGCTGCCGGCATCAGGCGGCCACCGCGCGCCGGCCCATATAGGCTTCCTGCACCCGCGCATCGGCGGCGATGGCCTGAAAGCGTCCCTCGGCCAGCCGCCGCCCCGCCGCCATGACGATCACCGGGTCGCAGAGCGCGGCGACGAAATCCATGTGATGCTCGACCACCAGCACCGTCATCCCCTCGTCGCGGAGCTGGGCGATGCGCGCGGCGATCTCGGCCGCCAGCACCGGGTTCACCCCCGCCACCGGCTCGTCCAGCAGCAGCAGGCGGGGTTCGGCCATCAGCGCGCGGCCGATCTCCAGCAGCTTCTTCTGCCCGCCCGACAGCGCCGCCGCCGGGTTGTCCAGCACCCGGGTCAGGTTCAGCCGGGCCGCCACCGCCTGGGCCCGCTCCCGCAGCGCGTCCTCCCGCCGGCGGACCGCGCCGGGGCGGAACAGCGCCGCCGCCACCGCCTCCCCCGGCTGGGCCTGGCCGTAGAGCATCAGGTTCTCCAGCACCGTCAGGCGGGGGATGCCACGGGCAAGCTGGAAGCTGCGGACCAGGCCGGCGGCGGTGATGCGGTCCGGCCGACGGCCGGTGATGTCGGCGCCTTCCAGCAGCACCTGCCCGGCATCCGGCCGGATGACGCCGGAGATGACCTGGAAGGCGGTGGACTTGCCGGCGCCGTTCGGCCCGACCAGCGCCGTGACCGTGCCGCGCCGGACCGCGAGGTCCAGCCCGTCCAGCGCCAGCACGCCGCCGAAGCGGCGGCGGATGCCGCGCAGCTCGAGGATCGGCGCCGCGGTCACGCCGGGCTGCTCAGGGCGCGTTGCCGAAGATGCGCTGCAGCACCTGGTCGCCGACGCGGATGTTCAGCCGCTCCGCCGTGCCGGCCGCGAGTTCCAGGGTCGCCCGCACCGGCCCGCGGCTCTCGATGGAGGCCAGGGAATAGGGGACCGTCCGCTCCGCGATGCGGTGCACCTTCCCGTCGGCGGCGATGAACAGCATGTCGAGCGAGGTGATGGTGTTGCGCATCCACATGGCGGATTCGCGCGGCGTGCCCCAGTCGAACAGCATGCCTTCCTGCGGCCCGACGCTCGGCCGGAACATCAGCCCGACCATCTGCTGCTCGGGGCTCAGCGCCATCTCCACCCGGAACTCGTGCCGCGTGCCGTCGCGGGTGACGATCACCAGCCTCTCCTCCGGCAGCTTCGGCTGCGGGGCGTTCTGGGCCCGGGCGGGGGCCAGGGCGGGGAACAGGGCGAGGCAGGCAAGGGCGAGACCAGGCAGGGTGCGGCGATGCAGCATGGCCGCACCATGCCATCGGCCGGCACCCTGGCCAACGCCCCCCGGGTGGCGGCACTCTCCGCCGCATGAGCCCGATCCGCACCGCCCGCACCCCGGTCCTCGACATCGCCTGGCAGGCGCATGGGCCAGAGGATGGACGATCGGACGGGCCGCCGGTGGTCCTGCTGCACGGCTTCCCCTACAGCCCGCGCGGCTACGACGCGGTGGTGCCGCTGCTGGTGGCCGCGGGGCGGCGGGTGATCGTCCCCTGGCTGCGCGGCTATGGCCCGACGCGCTTCCTGCGCGGCGACACGCCACGGTCCGGCCAGCAGGCGGCGCTGGGGCAGGACCTGCGGGACCTGCTGGACGCCCTGGCCATCCCCCGCGCGGTGCTGGCCGGCTATGACTGGGGCGGCCGTGCCGCCTGCATCGTCGCCGCCCTGTGGCCGGAACGCTGCGCCGGCCTGGTCACCTGCACCGGCTACAACATCCAGGACATCGCCGCCGCGGTGCACCCGGCGGCGCCGGAGCAGGAGCACCGCCACTGGTACCAGTACTACTTCCACACCGAACGCGGCCGCGCCGGCCTCGCGGCCAACCGCGCCGGCATCGCCCGGCTGCTCTGGCGGCTCTGGTCGCCCGACTGGGCCTTCGACGACGCGACCTTCGCCGCCAGCGCCGCCGATTTCGACAACCCGGATTTCGTCGAGGTGGTGATCCAGTCCTACCGCCACCGCTTCGGCTATGCCGCCGGCGACCCGGCGCTGGAGGCGGTGGAGGCGGCGCTGGCGCGGCAGCCGCGCATCCGCGTGCCGGCCATCGCGCCGCATGGAGAGACGGATGGCGTCGGGCCGGTCGGCGGCTCGGCCGGGCATGCCCGCTTCTTCACCGGCGCCTATGAGCGGCGGGTGATCCCGAAGGTCGGCCACAACCCGCCGCAGGAGGCGCCGGCGGCCTTCGCCCGCTGCATCCTGGACCTGCCCGCCGGCTGACCCCGCCGCCGGGCTGCAACGGTTCCGTTGCGGCTGTTAAATCTTCGGCAATCGCGACGGGCTTCATGGGGGTCCGACACACGCTGGGCCAAAACCATGCCGACCGAAGCCGAATGCGGGGACCAGCGGGACCCGCTGACCGGGACCGCCACGCCACAGGCCATGCGCCGCTTCATCGAGGCGGCGCTCGACCTGTCGGATAGCGGCGGGCCGGGCGTGGTGGTCTTCGCCATCGGGCTGGACGGGCTGGACCGCCTGGCCGCCACCGGCAGCCAGGGCCAGGCGGATGCGGTGCTGCTGGGCGTCGGCGACCGGCTGCGGACCGGGTTGCGCACGCATGACCTGGTCGGGCGGCTGCCGCAGGGCTTCGTCATCTGCCTGGCGGAAGCCTTCAGCGGCGAGGCGCGGCGGGCGGCGCAGCGGCTGCAGCGGGTGGTCGACTCGGCGCCGGTGCCGACCGGGGCCGGCCCGGTGGCGATCGGCTGCAGCGTCGGCCTGGCCTTCGGCCGCGGCCCCGGCAGTTCCGCCGCCGACCTGCTGGACCGGGCCTGCGCCGCCCTGGCCCTGGCGCAGGCCGAAGGCGGCGGCCGGATCGTCTGCGGCACC
>NZ_SMOA01000455.1 GCF_004353985.1 Paracraurococcus ruber
CGGTCGCCGACGCGGGCCGGGCCGGCTCCGCGGCGTCCGGCGCGGGCCGCCTCCGCCCCGCGTCCTCCGCCGTGGCGGCCAGCAAGGCCGGCGGATGGGCGCCGGGGCTGGTCGCCCGGACCGCATCCGCCCTTCAGCGCGCGCCCTGGGGGCGGGGCCGGGACGCATGCCTGCCCGCCGGACCGCGATGCCCCGGATGGCCGCAGGGGAGGCGCGGCCCCGAGGCCTGGAAGCGGCGATGGCGCGCGGGCGGATACCGGCGCAGTTTGCCGCGTTCCCGGCAACGAGACCCTGAGGAGATCGCCGATGGCCATCAACCCGCTCGCCGTGCCGCCGCCGCCGGACCGCCCCAGCCGCGCCGAGGCCGAGGCCGCCGTCCGCACCCTGCTGCGCTGGGCCGGGGAGAACCCGCTGCGGGAGGGCCTGCTGGACACGCCGAAGCGCGTGGTGAAGGCCTATGAGGAGTTCTTCGCCGGCTACCAGGTGGACCCCGTGGCCGTGCTGGAACGCACCTTCGCCGAGATCGAGGGCTATGACGAACTGGTCCTGCTGAAGGACATCCGCCTCGAATCCTACTGCGAGCACCACATGGTGCCGATCATCGGCGTGGCGCATGTGGCCTACATGCCGGGCAGCCGCGTGGTCGGCATCAGCAAGCTGGCGCGCGTGGTGGAGGCCTATGCCAAGCGGCTGCAGATCCAGGAGAAGCTGACGGCGCAGATCGCCAACACCATCGACGCGGTGCTGAAGCCGCGCGGCGTGGCGGTGGTGATCGAGAGCGAGCACCAGTGCATGACCACCCGCGGCGTGCACCAGCACGGCACGACCATGGTCACCAGCCGGATGCTGGGGGTGTTCCGGAACGACGCCAACACGCGGCGGGAACTGATGTCGCTGCTGGGCAAGGGCTGAGGGCGACCGGCGCGCCGGCCCTGCCGCCAGTTGGCGGCGCGGCCGACCCCGCGCCTTTCCCCTTTCAGGCCGGCGCGGCATCCGCCGCGGCAAGACCGCGGCGCCGCCGGGCGCGCCGTGCCCGGTTGCCGCGGGCGCGAATCTGGTGCGCCATGCGGCAGCGGGACGGGGCCGCCGGGCGGGATGCGCCGGGCCGGCCGGGCAATGGGGTCGAGGATGCCGGACAGCGGGATGCCGGAGGGCGGGACGCCGCACAGCGTGGTCATCGGCGCGGGGATCGTCGGCGCCTGCACGGCGCTCGCCCTGCTACGCGAGGGGCACCGGGTGACGATCCTCGAGCCCGGCCCGCCCGGCGGCGAGCAGGCCGCCAGCTACGGCAATGGCTGCTGGCTCAGCCCCATGTCCGTCATCCCGCCGGCCGTTCCCGGCCTCTGGCGCAAGGTGCCCGGCTTCCTCGCCGACCCGCTCGGGCCGCTCGCCATCCGCTGGTCCTACCTGCCGCGAGTGCTGCCCTGGCTGGCGCGCTACCTGCTGTCCGGCTGGACCGAGGCGCGTGTCGCGCGTACCGCCGTCGCGCTGCGCGCCCTGCTGCGCGACGCGCCGGCGCTGCATGCCGACCTCGCGGAGGCGGCGGGCGTCGGCGGGCTGATCGAGCGCCGCGGCCTGATGTATGTCTATCCCGACCGCGCGGCCTTCGAGGCCGAGGCCATGTCATGGCGCATCCGCCGGCAGGTCGGGATCGACTGGATCGAGCTGTCGGCCGAGGAACTGCACCAGCGCGAGCCGGCGCTGGACCGGCGCTACGGTTTCGCCGCGCTGGTCGAGGAAGGCGGGCACTGCCGCGACCCCGGCGCCTATGTCGCGGCCCTGGTCGCCCTGGCCGAGGCCGAGGGCGCCCGGCGCGTCGCCGCGCCCGCCACCGGCTTTCGGATCGAGGGCGGGCGGCTGCGCGCGGTGCGCACCGATGCCGGCGAGATCGCCGCCGACCGCGCCGTCATCAGCGCCGGCGCGCGGTCCAAGGCGCTGGCGGCGGCGGCGGGGGACCGGCTGCCGCTGGAGACCGAGCGCGGCTACCATGCGATGATCGCCGACCCTGGCACCGGTCCGCGCACGCCGCTGATGCCCTCCGACGGCAAGATGTCGATCACCTGGACCGATCGCGGACTGCGCTGCGCCGGCCAGGTGGAGATCGCCGGGCTGGACGCCGCGCCGAACTGGCAGCGCGCCGACATCCTTCGCGACCATCTGATGCGAAGCTTCCCCGCGCTGCCGCGCGACCTGCCGGCGGAGCGCGTGCGGGTCTGGATGGGGCACCGTCCGAGCACGCCGGACGGGCTGCCCTGCATCGGGCCGGCGCGCGCGACGCCCGACATCGTGCATGCCTTCGGCCATGGCCATGTCGGACTGGTGGCGGGCCCGCGCACCGGGCGGCTGGTCGCGCAGCTGCTGGCGGGCCGCCCGCCGGAGCTGGATCCGCGCCCGTACGACCCACGTCGTTTCGGCTGATTTCGCGCTCGCTTTCACGAAAGCGGGGTGTCATGCTGACAAGTGGCGGCACAGCGGCATCGCGGTGCCGCCGGACACGACGAACGGAACTACAAGCAAGTGCCTTCCGATATCGACGAGCAGGGCGGCGCCGGGCCGGCCGAGGCCCAGGTCAAGTGGTACAACGCCCGCAAGGGGTACGGCTTCGTGCTGGGCCCCGACGGACAGGACGTGTTCTTTCATGCCTCGGCCCTGACCGAGGCGGGAATCGAGCCGCCTGACACCGGCGATACCCTGGTTTGCGAGATCGGCACCGACCGTCAGGGTCGGCGATTGGTGACGCGCATCACCGAACTCAAGCGTGGCGAGGGCGGCGGCGATGCCGGCGCCCGGCGGCCCTTCCGGGACGGCCCGGGCGGCTTCGGCGACCGGCCGCCGCGGCGCGACTTCGGCGGCGGTGGCGGCTTCGGCGACCAGCCGCCGCGGCGCGACTTCGGCGG
>NZ_SMOA01000456.1 GCF_004353985.1 Paracraurococcus ruber
GCCGCCGGCTCGGCCTGCGCCGCCGCCGCCTCGGCGATGCGGCCGATGGCGCTGCCCGCCTCCTCGGCCAGCCGCTCCGCCGCCGCGCGCAGCGTGCCGGCGGCCACCGGCACCGCCTCGAATTCCGCCGCCAGGCGCTGCGCCGCGGCCTCCAGCCGCTCGGCCAGCGCCGCCTCCATCGGGGGACGCTCCTCGCCCTCCGGCGCAGCTTCCAGCCGGGCGGCGAGCAGGGCGATCGCCTCGGTCTGCGCCGCCGCCAGGCGTGGCAGCTTGGCCAGCGCCTCGGTCGCCTGATCGGTCATCGACACGGCGCGGTCCAGCCGCACCTGCGCGGCGGCCGCGGCGCGGGCCATGCGGGTGCCCTCGGCCGCCGCTTCCTTCAGGGCGCGCCCGGCCTCCAGCAGATCCTCGGTCGGCAGGTCGATCGGCATCGCCGCCGGGGCAGGGGAAGCGGCAGGCGGGGCGGTCGGCCGCGCCGCCATGTCGCGCGCCAGCGCGCCCCAGAGATCCTCCCGCTCCGTCCCCCAGCGGCCGCCCAGCCCGGCGCGCAGCGCCGAGAGCGGCGCCAGGGCCAGCGGCCCGGCCAGCAGCGCCAGCAGTGCCGCCAGCAACCCGGCGCCGCCCGCGGCCAGGACCAGGCCTTCGCGCGCCGGCATCGGCGGCGCGGCAGCCGGCAGGCCGGAAGCCGCGGCTTCCAGCCTTGCCACCAGGCTGCCCAGCACGAAGGCCGGCGGCGCATCGGCGGAGCGGCGTTCCTCCGCCGCCAGGATCTGCTCCATCCGGCTGCGGGCATTGGGCGGCAGCTGCGGCGCCAGCGCCCGCAGCTCCTCCCGCAGCTTGGTGCCGCCGGTCTCGGCCGGCAGGCTGTCGAACACCTCCCGCGCCATGCCAGAGGGCGGCGCGCCCATCCCGGGCAGGGCGGGCAGGACCAGGGCGATCCCCAGCAGCAGCGCGGCGAGCAGCGCGGTGCCGGCGGCGGCGATCCAGGCGGGGCCGAGGGTGCGCAGCGTCAGGGTCATCGGGGCCTCCTGCCCGTCAGAGCAACGGCCCGAGCGGGCCAAGATCGAGATTCAGCTCCTCCCGCCGCAGGCCGAGGCGCTCGCAGAGCGTCCCGACCGCCTCGCGCGTCCGCAGCAGCCCGAGGCCGAGGCGCTCGGCCTCCTCCGCGGTGATGCTGCCGGCCTCGAAGCGGCGGATCGCCTGGGCTTCCAGCAGGCGGCGGACCAGTTCGACGATCGTCATCGCCAGCCGCGCCAGGTCCTGCTCGACGCGGGCGGGGTCGAGGGCGATGCGCGCCAGTTCCGGCGCGGCGGCGGACAGCGCCGCGCTCATGCGCCCTTCTCCGGCAGCAGGACCATGCGGGTCGCGGTGTCGACCGAGGCGAGCAGCGCCCGCAGCCCGACATGGATCAGGTCCACGCCGGCGAGCGAGATGGTCACCTGCCCGTCCAGCACCACGCCGGTGTCGAGCAGCCGGTCCAGCACATCCACCAGCGCCTCGGGCGGCGGGGCGGTGGCGGGCAGCGGCGGGCGGGGGTCAGCCGGCATGGCGCAGCCCCCCGTCATCGGCCAGGGCGGCGCGGGCGAAGGCATAGGGTGGCCATGGGCCGGACAGGGCGAGGCCGAGGCCGGTGCCCGTCCGCGCCGCGACCAGCGCCGACAGCATGGCGCGCAGCCGGCCGCCCGGCGCCATGGCCGTGGCGGGGACCAGCGCGGTCCAGCGCGCCTCGCGCTCGCGCGTCGCGGCGATGGCCTCCACCGGGGCGCGCGCCTCGGCCGCCAGGGCGGCGGCGATCGCGTCCCCCAGGGTGGCGCGGCGGCCGGCACGGGCCGCCTGCAGCGCGCGGTCGCGCTGGCGTTCCAGCAGGAAGGCCGTGCCCTGCGGGGCGCGGGCCAGCGCGTCCTCCAGCCGGCGCAGCACCGGGTCGGTGGCGGCGAGATGCGCGGCATGCGCCGCCGCATCCTCGGCCAGGGTCACCGTCCATTCCTCGGCGCCCGCGGCATCCTGCAGGGCGGCGCGCAGCCGCGCGGCACGCGGCGTCAGCCAGGCGCGCAGCGCCGCCTCGCCGGAGAAGACGGCGCCGAAGGCGAGCGGCAGCAGCGGCCCGGCGGCGAAGGCGGCGGCGACCAGCGCATGGTGCTCCGCCGCGCGCGCCGCGACCCAGGCGGGGTCGCCCGTCCGGCTCTCCGGCCCCTCGTACTCGGCCCGCGGCACCGGGGCGGCGAGCACCGCCAGGTCGTCCAGCGCGACCAGCCGCGCCGGCGCCGGCAGCGGAGGCGCGGCAGCGGCGGACAGCACGGCATAGGCATAGAGCACATCGGGCATGTCAGGCGGCCTCCGCCGCGGACGGTGCGGGGATGGCGAGGTGGCGGCCGGCGCGGGCGGCCAGCGCCGCCAGGTCCAGCTCCCCGCGCGCCGCCGCCAGGCCGCGCAGCAACCGATAGGCCTGCCCGGCCGCGTCCAGCCGCGCCGGGTCGGCGGCGGCGGCGCCGGTATCCGGGTGCAGCTCCCGCGCCAGGGCGCGCCAGCGCCGCGTCAGTTCCTCCGTCCCCAGCCGGTCCGGCAGATCCAGCAGGCGCCAGGCCGCCGTCACCGCGGCGGGCTCCAGCTCGGCCACGCGCAGCGGCGCGAAGAGCAGGGGCGGCAGCGGGCCGCGCAGATCGGCCGAGGCGCCGTCCTGCGCCTCGGGCGGCAGGCGGGACAGGGCGGCTTCCAGCGCCGCCTCGCAGCCCGCCGCGAGCAGGACGGTCGCGCCCGTCTCGGCATCGCCGGCCGCCGGCGGCTCGGCCGCGATCTCGATAGCGGCGGGCGCCAGCGCGGTGCGCAGCGCGGCGAGGCGCATGGCGCGCTCCTCGGCCAGCGCCGCCGCCACCGCCTCGGCCAGCG
>NZ_SMOA01000457.1 GCF_004353985.1 Paracraurococcus ruber
GGCGCCCGGCGAAGGCCCTGGCCGCGGCTGGGACCGCGGCCTGCCGCCGGCCGGCCAGCGCCAGGCGCCTTGCCCGGCGGGAACGCGCGCCGTCGCTGCCCTGGCGCGCCCGGAGTCGGTGCGCTGCCTGCCGGATTAGGGCGGATCGCGGGGCGGCATCGGGCATGGCGGGAAATGGCACCCTGCCCGTCCAAAGGCCCCCGCCCTGAAGAACCGCTCCCGCCGCATCGCACGACCCGGGCCGCGCACCGCCGGACACCGCGCCCAGCCGGTCGGCGGCATGACCCTGAAATGGCCGAAGCGCCGGCCAGCCCTGCCGCCCGTGGCGACGCCGGCGACGGGCGGCCGCATCGCGGCACGCGCGCCGCCGACTCAGCCGGTCAGCCAGTCCCGCAGCAGCGCCGTCACCGCCTCCGGCATCTCGATGGGCGGCAGGTGGCCGCAGCCGGACAGGCGGCGCAGCACCGCGCCAGGGATGCCGGCGGCGATCTCCGCCGCGAGGTCGGGCGGGGTCAGCGCATCCGCCTCACCGACCGCGACCAGGGTCGGGACGCGGATCCCCGGCAGGTCCGGGCGGCTGTCCGGGCGGCCCAGGATGGCTGCCTGCTGCCGCAGGAAGGCCTCGCGCCCCACCCGCTCCGCCATCGCCATCACCGACTGGCCCACCGGCCCGGCGACGTGGTCCGGATGCACGAGTTGCGGCAGCAGGCGCGGTGTCACCCCACGGAACTGGCCGGTCCGGGTCAGGGCCATCAGGCCGCGGCGGCGCCGCGCCTGCTCCGGCGTGTCGGGCCGGGCCGAGGTGTCGAGCAGCGCCAGCCGCGTCACCCGCTGCGGGGCCTGCCGCAGGATCTCGAAGGCGAGGTAGCCACCCATGGAGAGGCCGCACAGCGCGAAGCGGTCGGGCGCCGCCGCGAGGGCCCGGCGCGCCATCGCCGGCAGGCCGTCGTCCAGCGTGGTGTCGGCGATCCGGCAGGCGGCCAGGCCGGACAGGCCGGCGACCTGGTCCTGCCAGAGGCGGGCATCGCAGAGCAGGCCGGGGAGAAGCAGCAGCGGGACGGCATCGGGCATGGCGCTACCGGCTTAGAGCGGAACCGCGACTGGCGGAACAGCGCCGCCAAGGCCCCGCAAAGCTTGATTTTCTGCCTCCGAGGGCGCATATGCGGGCCGGACCTGGAACGGCGGCCCTCGTTGCGTGGCGCGCCGGGCGTCGGTTTTCGGCCCGTGTCGCCCAGCCTTTCGTGCTGGGGCCCGGCCGCCTTGCCGCCGCCGTCCCGGCGAAGGAACCGACCGCTCTTGAACGATAGCTCCGACCGGCCTGCCGATGTGGCGGCCGACCACCCGCACAACCGCCCCGAGACCGACACCGCCGCTGCGCCCATGGCCGCAGCCCCCGAACCCGCGCCCGCGGAGCCCGAGCCGGCGCAGTCCGAGCCGGTCGAGCCCGAGCCGGACATCGCCGCCGAGGCTGCGCCCGAGCCGGCGATGGCCGAGCCCGTGGCAGCGGCGACCGAGGATCCGATCGGGGCCGAGGCGGCGGCCGCGGAGGACGACGCGGAGGACGCGGAGTCCGACGACGCCGAGCAGGACTCGGACCAGGATGAGGACGAGGACCCGGAGGCCGAGGAGGAGGATGCCGCGCCGCGCGTCACCTTCGCCGATCTCGGCCTGTCCGAGCCGATCCTCCGCGCGGTGGCGGAGGCGGGCTACGTCACCCCGACCCCGATCCAGGAACAGGCGATCCCGATCGTCCTGATGGGCCGCGACGTGCTGGGCACGGCGCAGACCGGCACCGGCAAGACCGCCGGCTTCACCCTGCCGATGCTCGACATCCTGGCCAGCGGCCGGGCCAAGGCGCGCATGCCGCGCAGCCTGATCCTGGAGCCGACGCGCGAGCTGGCGCTGCAGGTCGCCGAGAATTTCGTGAAGTACGGCAAGCACCTGAACCTGGTGCATGCCCTGCTGATCGGCGGCGAGAGCATGAACGACCAGCGCGCCGTGCTCGAGAAGGGCGTGGACGTGCTGATCGCCACGCCCGGCCGGCTGCTGGACCTGTTCGACCGCGGCCGCATCCTGCTGGCGGACTGCAAGGTCCTCGTCATCGACGAGGCCGACCGCATGCTCGACATGGGCTTCATCCCGGATGTCGAGCGCATCGTCTCCCTGCTGCCGGGCATGCGGCAGACCCTGTTCTTCTCGGCGACCATGGCGCCCGAGATCAAGAAGCTGGCCGACGCCTTCCTGTCCAACCCGAAGGAGGTCAGCGTCTCCGCGCCCGCGAGCGTGGCGACGACTATCACCGCCGGCCTGCTCTGGACGCGCGAGCTCGACAAGCGGGAGGCGCTGCGGCGCCTGATCCGCCGCGAGGACGTGCAGAACGCCCTGATCTTCTGCAACAAGAAGATCGAGGTGGACATCCTCTACAAGTCGCTGAAGCGCCACGGCTTCTCGGTCGGCGCGCTGCATGGCGACATGGACCAGCCGACCCGCTTCGCCACGCTGAACAAGTTCAAGAACAACGAGCTGCAGCTGCTGGTCTGCTCCGACGTCGCGGCGCGCGGCATCGACATCGGCGGTCTGTCGCATGTCTTCAACTTCGACGTGCCCTACCGCGACGAGGACTATGTCCACCGGATCGGCCGCACCGGCCGGGCGGGCCGGCAAGGCGCCGCCTTCACCATCGCCACGGCCGATGACGCGCGGAACGTCGCGGCGATCGAGAAGCTGACCGGCATGCCGATCCCGCGCATCGAGGTCGAGGGGCTGGACCCGGTGAGCAACGAGGAGATCGCCGAGGCGGCGGCCCGGCCGAAGGGCCGCGGCCGCGGCGGCCGCGATGCCGGCCGGGGACGCGAGCGCGAGCGCGAGCGCGAC
>NZ_SMOA01000458.1 GCF_004353985.1 Paracraurococcus ruber
GTCCCCGGGCGGGGCCACCGGCCGCCCGGGGCGGCCGCCCACCCTCGGCCCTGCGGCGCCACGCCGCGCAGGGCCGGGCCGGCGGCGGGTCTTTCCGGCTGCCGCCGGACATGGCAGTCCTGCCCCATGCCGCCACGACCGAAACCAGCCGCCCCTGCCGCGTCCGGGCGGGCGAAGCGCCCGCTGCGCATCGCCACCTGGAACATCAACTCCGTCCGCCTGCGCCGGCCGCTGCTGGCCGAGCTGGTCAAGGCGCTCGACCCCGACGTGCTCTGCCTGCAGGAGACGAAATGCCCGGACGAGCTCTTTCCGCTCGACGACATCCGGGCCTTCGGCTTCCCGCACATCGCCCACCGGGGGATGAAGGGCTACAACGGCGTCGCCGTGCTGTCCCGCCTGCCCTTCGTGCCGCGGGACGGCGACCCGGACTGGTGCGGCAAGGGCGATTGCCGGCACATCGCGGTGGAACTGGACGCGCCGGGCGGCCCGCTGGAGCTGCATGATTTCTACGTCCCGGCCGGCGGCGACACGCCGGACCGCGTGGCCAATCCGAAATTCGCCCACAAGCTGGACTTCGTCGCCGAGGCGGCGGCCTGGTCCGCGGCGCGCGGGGCGAAGCCGCGCAGCGTGCTGGTCGGCGACCTCAACATCGCGCCGCTGGAGAACGACGTCTGGTCGCACCGGCAGATGCTCGACGTCGTCTCCCACACGCCGGTGGAGGTCGAGGCGCTGACCGGCTGGATGCGCGCCGGCGGCTGGCACGACGCGCTGCGGCATTTCGTCCCGCCGGAGGAGAAGCTGTACACGTGGTGGTCCTACCGGGCGCGGGACTGGGAAGCCTCGGACCGCGGCCGGCGGCTGGACCATCTCTGGGTCAGCCCGGACCTGGCGGGGGCGCTGACGCGGCATGCCGTGCTGAAGCCGGCGCGCGGCTGGCCGCAGGCCAGCGACCATGTGCCCGTGATGATCGAGCTCTCGCTCTGATGTGCGGGCGGCGGGCACGACGTCTGCGCGCCGGGCGCGTTGTCGATCGTAGAATGTCTACCGTGGCGTCACGTCTTCGTGAGCGCTAGGATGGTGCGCCGGATGCCGGAGCGGCGCGCCATGGGCTGCGGCCCGACGGCGTGATCCCGCGACGCCCAAGCCCGGGACAGGAAGCCGATCCGGTGTGGATTCTCGCCCTCGATGCCTCGCTCGCCTGCTGCTCGGCCGCCCTGCTGGCCGATGGCGTCCTGCGCGGCCAGCGCAGCCAGGCGGGCGACCGCGGCCATGCCGCCGCGCTGCCGCCCATGGTCCAGGCCGTGCTGCGGGACGCGGGCGCGCGGCCGGCCGACCTCGATGCCGTCGCCGCCGTGGTGGGGCCGGGCGGCTTCACCGGCATCCGTGCCGCCCTGGCGCTGGCCCAGGGCATCGCCCTGGCCGCCGGCGTGCCGCTGCTGGGCGTGACCACCGGCGAGGCGCTGGCCGAGGCCCTGCCGGCCGACCAGCGCCGAGGCCGCGCCGTCTGGTCGGTGGTGGACAACCGCCGCGGCCGGGTGGTGCTGGAACGCTTCGCCGCCGGCGGCCTGATGCCCGAGGCGGGCAGCGGGCCCGAGGTGCAGGACATCGCCGGCCTGCCGCTGCCCGCCGGGCCGGTCGCCCTGGTGGGCGATGCGGCCGAGGCGGTGGCGGCCGCCCTCCTCGCCCGCGGCGCCGATGCGGTGGCGACCGACTGCCGCCTGCCGGAGGCCGCCGCGGCGGCGCGGGTCGCCGCCCGGCGCCTGGCCGGCCGCCTTCCGCCCCTGGCGGCCCGGCCGCTCTATGTCGAGCCGCCGGCGGTCCGCCTGCCGGCCGGCCAGCCGGTGTGACGCCGGCGCTGCGGCCGGCCGCGCCGGCCGATGCCCGGGCGCTGGCCGCGCTGCACGCCCTGGCCTTCCCGCCGGCCGAGGCCTGGGGCGCGGATGTGATCGCCCTGATGCTCGAGATGACCGGCGGCTTCGGCGCCTGGGAGCCGGGGCGGGGCCTGGTGCTGGCCCGCGCCGCGGCCGGGGAGGCGGAGATCCTGACGCTGGCGGTGGCGCCCGCGGCCCGGCGGCAGGGCCTCGGCGCGCGGTTGATGGCGTCGGCGTTGGCCGGCGCGGCGGCCCGCGGCGCGGCGGCGATGTTCCTCGAGGTCGCGGCGGGCAATGCCGCGGCCCGGGCGCTCTATGCCGGGCTGGGCTTCGCCGAGGTCGGCCGGCGCCGCCGTTACTATGCCGACGGGGCGGACGCGCTGGTCCTGCGGCGGGACATCGTGGCGAATACTGTGGACGGGGACGCCGCGGGGCGCGTCTGAGGGGCCGGCGGCGCAACCGGCCTGCTGCCGCAGCGGCCATAACGCCGCGGCCGACGAATGCTTGCGTGCGCTACGCGACATCTGTGCCCGTCTGCCGCGAGGACTGCATGTCGACATCGCGTCACTGCCCGGAATCCTCTGCCGCGGGGCGGGAAGGGCCTGGCGGCCATGCTCGGGCACGGCGCTGATCCATGGCCCGGGGTGGCGGTCCCCAGACGCGCCCGCGGCGCGCCATCGCCGGGCCGTCCGGGCGCCGCAGCGGTACCGCCCGCGGCACCGGACGCCGGCCGAGGCGACGGGACAGGGCAGGGACAGGCACGGCCAGCAGCGGAAATCCGCCCGCCGGACAAGGGCCTGCGGCGGGGCGCCGTGCCGAACCGGCGGCCGGGCCGCGGGGCGTGACGGCCCGGGATGCGAGGCCCGGGATACGAGGATCGTCTCCGCGGCCGGGACCGGGGGTGCGGGCATGGTTACTGGACCGCCACGCCGCCGGGCGCTGCGGTTCGCGCGGCCTCCGGGGGCCGCGGACCGCCGCGCGCCCGGGCGCGCCGGGCCGCC
>NZ_SMOA01000459.1 GCF_004353985.1 Paracraurococcus ruber
GGGCCCGGGGGAGCGGCGCCCGCCCGCCGCGCCACGGGCCGGGGCTCGGCAGCCGGAGGCGCCGGGCGTCACCGCGAGGCAGGACCAGCCGGTCGCCCGCGTCGCCCGCAACCACCTGCTGCTGGCGCTGGCCGGCGTGGCGGCGGTGCTGGCGCTGCTCGGCGCCCGTTAGGGCGGTTTCCGGTCGCCAATGGCTCACGGCAACCGCTCTCGTCATCCGAAGCCGCGAGCAGCTTCACCCGATCAGATGAGCCCACCTGATCGGGATCTGCTCCAGGGAAGGCCGTCGCGGCGCGACGGCGCCCGGGCAGGACGCGGCATGGTCCCGCGGGGCCTCCCCGGGCGCCGCACCTCGCCGGGCGGAGCGGGGCGACCGGATGGCAGGCCCGGGGAGGGGGCGCGTCCCGGCGGTGCCGCGTCGCCGGCGGCGGCTCATGCGGGTCAGCACAAAGGCCGACCGGCATCGTCATTGGGCCTGGCGCGCCGCCGCCACGCCTAGCCTGTGCGCGATCCCGGCAGGCCGGGGTCAGGACGCCTGCCCGCCGGGATCAGAACCGCACCTCCGGCCTGGCCCGCGCCTCCGCCGGCGCCTCGAAGAATGTCTCCGCCGCGAAGCCGAAGGGCCCCGCCAGCAGGGTGCCCGGCAGGGTCTGGATGCGGTTGTTGTAGTCCAGCACGGCGTCGTTGAAGAATTGCCGGGCGAAGGCGATGCGGTTCTCCGTCGTCGCCAGCTCCTCCTGCAGCGCCCGCATGTTGTCGCTCGCGCGCAGCTCCGGCACCGCCTCGGCCAGGGCCAGCAGCCCCTGCACCTGCCGGCCCAGCGCCGCCTCGGCCGCCGCGCGCGCCGGCACGTCGCCGCCGGCCGCGGTGGCCTGCGTCCGCGCCGCCAGGATGCGGTCGAAGATGCCGCTCTCGTGCTGCATGTAACCCTTCACGCTCTCGACCAGGTCGGGGATCAGGTCGCTGCGGCGCAGCAGCTGCACGTCGATCTGGCTCCAGGCATTGCGGACGCGGTTCCGCGCCGTGACCAGCCCGTTGTAGAGCCAGGCCAGCAGCAGGATCAGCAGGAGGACGGCGCCGAGGATCCACCAGAGGCTCATGCGGCTTCCTTCAGAGCGAGAGGACGAGGCGCGCCAGCGCGACCCCGCCGAGGAGGGAGAAGAAGGACGCGCCCAGCAGCATCAGGGTGACGAGGCCGGCGAGCGCGGCGAAGAGCGGCACCAGCAGGGCCAGCAGGGCCAGCACCAGCCAGCGCCGCCAGCCGGTGATCTGCCGCATCTGCCGCAGCGTTGCCCGCCACCCCGCTTCCGCCGCCGGCCCGGCGCCGAGGGCCGACAGGCGCCAGAGCCGCTTGCCGATGCGCGGCGTCAGCGCGGCGACCATGTTGGCGCGGTTGCGGAAGCCCGCCTCCTCCCGTGCCAGGGTGGGGACGTGGAAGAAGCCCAGCTCCTGCAGCGCGCCGCCGGGCGGCATCCCGTCGGCGTCGATCCGCCGCAGGGCGGCCGCCAGCGCCTCCGGGTCGCGCAGCAGCCGCACCGCCGCGGCATCGGCCAGGTAGCGCCGCGCCCGCCACAGCCAGCCCAGCGGCCAGCCGAAGACGAAGAGCATCCAGAAGGACACCAGCAGCTTCTGCACCAGGGTCAGCAGCATCCAGGGCAGCAGCGGCAGGACCAGCAGCGCCCCCAGCGGCGGCCAGCGCTCGCCGAGGCTCATGACCCGCATCATCGCGTCCATGGAGTCCGGGCTGAGGCTGCCGGCGAGGTTGCCGCGCAGCCGTTCCGCCCGCGCCGCCGGCAGCGCGCCGGCCAGGGCCAGCAGCAGGTCCCGCAGCGCCGCCCAGGCGCCGCGGCGGAAGGGCAGGTCGAAGACCAGCACCAGCACGCCGAGCGTGCCGAACACCGCCTGGATGGCGGCGGCCAGCCGCAGGTCGCCATCGCCGGCGGCGGCGACGAGATGCGCGACGACGCCCTGCGTCTCCCGCCGGTCCAGCCGGTCCAGCAGGCCGCGCGTGGCGATCACCGCCGCGTCCCGGTGGGACGCGCCGAAGACCGCGGCATTGGGCTGCGGCGCATCCAGCAGCAGCAGGCGCGGCGCGGGCAGCCCGGCGGCCAGGGACAGCTCGGCCAGGATGTTGCCGAGCTGCGTTTCCTCGGCATCGCCCGGCCGCGGCGGGCGGGCGCCGAGATCGGCGGCGGCGGAGGCGATGGCGCTGCGGCGGTAGAAGCGGGCCAGCCCGGCCCAGACCAGCACGGCCAGCCCGATGCCGGGCAGCAGCAGCGACGCGCCGCCCAGCATCGGGCGCAGCGCGGCCAGCACGCCCAGCGGGCCCTCCGCCCTGTCCAGCAGGTCCAGCCCGCGCGAGACCTGCGCCAGGTTGCCGTCGATCCAGAGGTTCAGGGCCTGCAGCGCGCCGAGCATGGTGGCGGGCGCCAGGCCGAGCCAGGCGAGCCCCTTCATCCCGAGCGCGAGCAGCAGCAGCAGCAGCGGCCCGGTGACGGTGCTGAGCACCGCGCCCAGCCCGGCGGCGAGGCCGAGGCAGAGCAGGGCCCAGAGCCGCCCATGCCAGCGCCGCCTCGCCTGCTCGGCATGGAAGGTCGTGCGGTCGGGCAGGGCGTCGGCAAGACCGGGCATCGTTCCGGCTTACACCCGCCGGCCCTGCCGCGCGGTGCGGTGCCGCATTCGTGACGCTGCCGCGATGCCGGCGCGGCCGCCGTGTTCCGACGCAGGCGCAAGCCGGTCCGGCCGATGGCGCCTGGGGCGGCGTCACGCGGCGCGGCATCCATGCCGCGCCGCGATGCGCCCCGGTCGATGGCGCGCGGCGCGGCGCCCTGCGGTCCCGCCGCGCCGCGATCCGCCCGGGCGCGGCG
>NZ_SMOA01000045.1 GCF_004353985.1 Paracraurococcus ruber
GGCCCCGTCGTGGCGCGGCGGGGTCGATGGCGCCGCCGCCGTGTCCGGCGCCCGCGCCGGCCAGCCACGCCGCGCCCGGCAACGCCAGGCCCCGGCAAGCGTCGATGATGGCAGGCTGGCGGGTGGGGCGGCCTCGCCGGCCGCCTGGTCCGGCCGGTGGCGGGGCACTCATGGCCCAGGCGGACCGGCCCCGCCGCATCGCCGCAGCCCGGCCGGGCGGTGGCCCCGCCCGGCTCACCAGAGTCCGGGCCACCCGCGGGTGCGATGCGCCTCCTGCGCCTCGGTCAGGGTCCGGCGGCCATCGGCGAGGCCGGGCGGCAGAGGCTGGGCCAGCGGCGGCTGCCGCCAGCAATCCGCCCGCCCGAGGGACCGCGTGCAATAGGGCGGCGGCGCCGGCGGCGCCTCCTCCGGCCGGCAATAGGACAGGCCGCGGTCCAGCCGAACCAGGGAGCAGTCGCGGCTGCCGACGAGCGAGACCACCGCATCCGGCACGGTGCGGCCGATCAGCATCGTGCTGCCGATATTGGCCGCGGCCAGGCCGCCGGTCAGCGGCACCGCGGCGTCGCAGCCCGGCAGCAGCAGGGCGGCCAGCAGGGCAAGGCCCGCGCTGCGGCGCGGTGTGCGGCGCGGGCCAGGGCATGGGGGCGGCGTGCGGCGGGGCATGCGGCGACCCTGCCGCCGCCGGGCTTAACGCCCTGCCAAACCGCTGCTATGCAGCGCCGCCCGGCCGGGGCACCCGCGCGGCGGGTGCGCCCGGCTTGCGCATGGCGGGTCCGCCCGTGCCGGCATCCCGCCGGGACGAATCGGCCCCTGGGGATCGCCGCGTGCCCGATATCTTCGACGAGGTGGAGGAGGATCTCCGCGCCGAGCGGATGAAGCGGCTGCTGGCCCGCTACGGCGGCGTCTTCGCCGGCGCGGCGCTGCTGGTCGTCCTCGGCGTCGCCGGGCTGCAGGGCTGGCGCTGGTACGAATCGCGCGGCGCCGGCCAGGCGGCCGAGGCCTATCTGGCCGCCGGCAGCGCCGCCGCGGCGCCGGATGCCGACCTGAAGGCGGTGGCCGGCCGCTACGATGCCCTGGTGGCCGCTGCCCCGCCCGGCTACCGCACCCTGGCCCGCCTGCGCGCCGCGGCGCTGAAGGCCGAGGCCGGGGAGCGCGAGGCCGCCATCGCGGAGTGGGATGCGCTGTCGCGGGACAGCGCGGTTGACCCCCTCTACCGCGATCTCGGCACGCTGCTCTGGGCGCTGCATGCGCTGGATGGCGGCGACCCGGCGGCGATCGAGGCGCGGCTGGCGCCGCTGGCCCAGGGGCCCTGGCGCGCTTCGGTCGAGGAGGTGCGGGCGCTGGCCGCCATGCAGCGCAAGGACGCGGCGGCGGCGCGGCGGCTGCTGACCGCGCTGGCCGCCGACCCGCTGGCGCCGCAGGGCGTGCGGGACCGTGCCGGGCGGCTGCTGGCGGAACTCGGCAGCTGATGCGAGGAGAGCGGATGCGGGGCTTCACCCGAAGGGCCGCCCTGCTGGGCGGGGCCGGCCTGCTGGCCGGTTGCGAGACGATCACCGACACCTTCGACCGGCTCTTCGGCGAGCGGAAGGTGCCGCTGGAGGGCGAGCGGCGGCCGGTGCTGGCGGTGGAGCGGCCGCTGGATGCCGACCCTGCCGATGCTAAGCCGGTGACGCTGCCGCCGCCGGCCGAGCTGGCCGGCTGGCCGCAGGCCAGCGGCAACGCGACCCATGCGGCGGGCCATCCGGCGCTGGGACCCGGGCTGCGCCAGGCCTGGAGCACCTCGGTCGGCACCGGCGCGTCCTATCGCCGGCGGCTGACCGCGCCGCCCATCCTGGCCGACGGCACCGTCTTCGCCATGGATGCGATCGGGCGGGTGGCGGCGCTGGATGCGGCGACCGGCCGGACACGCTGGACGCTGGACACGCGGCCGGAGAAGGAGCGGGACGGGGCCCTGGGCGGCGGCCTGGCCTTCGATGGCGGCATGCTCTTCGCCGTGACCGGCCTGGCCGAGGCCATGGCCATCGACCCCGCGACCGGCAAGCCGGGCTGGCGGGTGGCCTTGCCGGCGCCTGCCCGCGGCGCGCCCACCGTCGCCGGCGGCAAGCTCTTCGTCCCGACGCTGGAGAACCACCTGCTCGCCCTGTCGGCCGAGACCGGCGAGCGGCAATGGACCTATCGCGCCCAGCCGACCACCACCCTGGTGCTGGGCCTGCCGGCGCCGGCGGTGGAGGGCGACGTGGTGGTGGCCGGCTTCGCCTCGGGCGAGCTGGCGGCGCTGCGGACGGCGGATGGGCGGGTGATCTGGAGCGAGACGCTGGCCTCGGTCCGCGGCGGCGGGCTGGCCGACATCGCCGCCATCACCGCCCTGCCGGTGATCGAGCGGGGCCGGGTCATCGCCGCCGGGCTAGGCGGGATCGCCATCGCGCTCGACCTCCGCTCCGGCCGCCGGCTGTGGGAGCGGGAGGTGGCGGTGGCCGAGACCCCCTGGGTCGTCGGCGACTGGGTCTTCCTGGTGACCACCGGCGGCGACCTCGCCTGCCTGGGCCGGGACGACGGACGGGTCCGCTGGATCACCCCGCTCGGCCGCTTCGCCAACCCGGAGAAGCGGCGCGACCCGATCACCTGGGGGCCGCCGGTGCTGGCCGGCGGGCGGCTGCTGGTGGCCGGCAGCCATGGCAGGATGGCCGAGGTGAACCCCGCCGATGGCGAGCGGACCGGGGAGGTCCGCCTGCCCGGCGGCGCGACGCTGGAACCGGCGGTCGCCGGCGGGACCCTGTACGTCCTTACCGACGATGCCGATGTGGTGGCCTTCCGCGGGGCCGCCGGCCCGGCCTGAGGCCTGGCGGGCGGCGCGCCGATCGGCGGCCCGGGCGGCTTCGGCCTGGCCCGGGCGACCCTTGGGGGGGGCGGGCGGTGGCACGTCCGCCGGCAGCCTGGTTGGCATGGGCCTTCCGTGCCGCCGCCCCGGCCGAGGGCGGGCCCGTTGTCGCGCTGCCGGTTGCCCCGGGCTCTGCCGTGGCGCGCCGGCGCGGGCGGGCAGGGCGCCGGGGTCCGGCCGGCACGGCCCGGATGGTCCGCCGCGGCGTCCCGGGATGCCGCGGCGGGCATTGGCCCCGGCCGGCGGTTTCCGCTATCGCAGCCCGCATGCTCCCCACCATCGCCGTCCTCGGCCGGCCCAATGTCGGCAAGTCCACGCTGTTCAACCGCCTCGTCGGTCGGAAGATCGCCATCGTGGACGACACGCCGGGCGTGACCCGCGACCGGAAGGAGGCGGAGACCCGCATCGCCGGCCGTGCCGTCCGCCTGCTGGACACCGCGGGGCTGGAGGAGGCGGCGCCGGAGACCATCCAGGGCCGCATGCGCGCCAGTTCCGAGGCGGCGGTGCGGGAGAGCGACCTCGTGCTCTTCGTCGTCGATGTCCGCACCGGGCTGACGCCCACCGACCGCGCCTTCGCCGAATGGCTGCGGCGGCAGACCGTGCCGGTGATCCTGGTGGCGAACAAGGCGGAGGGGCGGCTCGGCGGCTATGCCGCCATGGAGGCCTATGAGCTGGGCCTGGGCGATCCCGTCGCCGTCTCGGCCGAGCATGGCGACGGCATCGGCGAGCTGCATGACGCGGTGCGGGAGCACCTGCCGGAGGAGCCGCCGGAGGACCGCGGGGATGCCGACCGGCCGCTGCGCCTGGCCATCATCGGCCGGCCGAATGCCGGCAAGTCCACCCTGCTGAACGCCCTGCTGGGCGAGGAGCGGATGATCACCGGGCCGGAGCCCGGCCTGACCCGCGACGCCGTCGCGGTCGAATGGACCGACCCCACGGGCGGCAAGGTGCGGCTGGTGGACACCGCCGGGCTGCGCAAGAAGGCCCGCATCGAGCAGGCGCTGGAGAAGATGTCCACCGCCGCCTCCATCGCCGCGCTGAAGGAATGCGAGGTGGCGATCCTGGTGGTGGACGCGCTGCTGGGCATGGACGAGCAGGACCTGCGCCTGGCCCGACTGGCGGAGCGGGAGGGCAGGGCCGTCGTCCTCGCCTTCAACAAGTGGGATGCGGTGGAGGACCGCGCCGCGACGCGCCGCAGGCTGGACGACGTGCTGATGGCGAGCCTGGCGCAGCTGCGCGGCCTGCCGGTGGTGCCGCTGTCGGCCCAGACCGGCCGCGGCGTGGAGAAGCTGATGCCGGCGGTGCGCGAGGCCTATGCGCTGTGGAACCGCCGCATCCCGACCGGCGAGCTGAACCGCTGGTTCGAGGCGATGATCGCCCGCCACCCGCCGCCGCTGGCCGAGGGCCGCCGGATCAAGCTGCGCTACGCCACCATGCCGAAGGCGCGGCCGCCGACCGTCGCGGTCTTCGGCACGCGGGCGGAGCAACTGCCGGAGGACTACCGCCGCTACCTGGTGAACGGCTTCCGCGAGGCCTTCGCCATGCCGGGCGTGCCGGTGCGGCTGAACCTGCGCGGCACCAGCAACCCCTATGCGGAGGCCGAGGGGTAGCAGGGATCGCCGCCGGGCGGGTTCGCCCGCAGGCGTGCTTCCCGCGCTGCTCCCTGGCCTACAGCAGGCGGATCTCGGCGTCGGTGCCGAAGGCGCGGGCGAGGCGGGCATCGGCGGTGACCAGCGGCGCGCCCTCCCGCTGGGCGAGGGCGACGTAGAAGCAGTCGTACACCGGGTGGTCACGGCGGCGGGCGAGCGCATGCGCCGCTGCGACCAGAGTCTTCACGGGCTTCCAGCCAGGTGATCGCCTGGCGGGTGAGAGCGAGCGCGGCATCGGCGTCCTCCGGCGCGACCTCGGATCGCCGGACCTTCTGCCAGAGCAGGCTGGCGATTTCGGCCAGCAGCAGTTCGGGCGCGCACAACTCCATGCCGCCGAGCGTGCGCCGAGCCGCAGCGCTCGTCGCCTCGGGCGTGACGATCGCTGCCCAGGCAGAGGCATCCACGACGAGCTTCACCGGCTGTCGCGGTCCTCGCGGATCATGGCCGCCGCCGTGGGCTCCCCAGGCGCGAGGAGCCGGGAGCGGGCCCGGATCGCGTCCAGCCGCGCGAACACCTCCTCCCGCGACGGCCGCGCCGCCGCGGTCACGATCTCCCGCAACTCCGCCTCCAGCGACCGCCCGGCCTTTGCCGCGCGGGCCTTCAGCCGCTCAACCACCGCGTCATCGAGGTTGCGCACCAGCACCTGCGCCATGGCCGGGATCCCGCCTTGCTATCATGGTGACAGCAAAGCAGGCCCAGCCGGTGCAACGCCGCCGCGTCTGGCCTGTCGCCGAGGCGGTCCGGGCCCCGCGGCGACCCGGGCTACTCCGCCGCCACCGCCCGCGGCTGCAGGTCGGTGCTGAACTGCAGGCTGACCGGCGTCTCCGCCTCGAAGGGGCTCTTCAGGTCCAGCGCCTTGGCGGTCTCGCGCAGCGCCGGCAGCACCTCCTGCCCCAGCAGGCGAATGCAGGTCAGGCTGTCCTGCTGGGTCATGAAGCCGTCATTGGCCCAGAGCGACATGATGCCCGGCCGCGTCTGCTCCATCACCTCGCGCAGCTTGGCGATCACCGTCTCCGGCCGGCCGGCGATGATCATGTTGTTGCGGATCTGCTCCTCGAAGGTCGGGCGGCGGCGCGGGCTGGTGCCGCGGCCGGTGGAGAACTCGACGAAGCCGCGCCGCTGCTCCGGCGAGGAATAGCCGGACGGCGTGGACCAGACCGGATGCGCGAGGCCGGTGAACTCGCCCTGCATCCAGGTGAATTGCCGGGCGTTCTCGATCGCCTTCTCGTCCGTCTCGGCGACATGCACCTGCTTCAGGTAGCCGTGGTATTCCGGCCCGGACCGGAAGCCCACTTCCTCCGCGGTGCTGTCATAGAGCTTCCAGATGGCGTTGGTCTGCTCCACCGTCGTGTTGAGCGCGATGTAGGGGTAGCGGTGGCGCGCCGCCCAGCCCACCGTTTCCTTGCTGATGACGCCGGGGATCCAGATGCGCGGATGCGGCTTCTGAAGGGGAAGCGCCCAGGGATTCACCACGCGCTGGTGGTAGTGGTTGCCCTCGAACCGGAAGGGGCCGGGCTGGGTCCAGGTGCGGACGATCAGGTCATGCGCTTCCTGGAAGCGCTCGCGGTTGTAGGCGGGGTTGGCGCCGGTCGCCAGCTGCTCCTGCCCGCCGCCGCGCACGAAGCCCGAGACGAGGCGGCCCTTCGAGATCATGTCGATCATCGCCAGCTCCTCGGCGATGCGCACGGGATTCTCGGAGAGCGGCAGCGGGTTGCCGAGGATGACGATCTTCACCCGTTCGGTGATCGCCGCGAGGATGCTGGCGAAGACGTTCGCCTTGGCCTGCATGCAGAAGGGCGCGTTGTGGTGCTCGTTCAGCATGATGCCGTCGAAGCCCACCGCCTCGGCCAGCCGGTACTGCTCGATGAACTCGTTGTAGAGGCGCGAGCCCTCCGCCGGGTCGAAATGCGTGTTGGGGAACATCAGCGCGGTGGCGCCGAATTCCAGCCCCTTGTCGGCGGGGTAGGCGGACATGGGCTGTTCGGTGAAGTACATGATGTGCATCGTGCTTCTCCCCTTGTTTCCATGCCCTCGGACGCCGGGCCTGTCGCTCCTGGGCGCCTGGCCTCGCCGCATCGGCGGCGGGCCGCAGAAGCCGCCGCGGCCCGGGCATCGCGCGGGCCGCGTGGTCGTCAGGCGACGCGCGCGAAGGTCGCGACCAGCCGGACGAGTTCGGCCGGCTTCTCCATCTCGGCGCAATGGCCGCAGCCGTCGAGGATCTCCACCGCCGCCTGCGGCATCGCCTGCCGCCAGGCCTCGGCGGTGCCGGCCGGCACCACCCGGTCCTCCGCGCCCCAGGCCACCAGCGTGGGCGAACGCAGGCCGCCGAGCAGATGCGGCAGCGTGAGGCTGTGCATGTAGGGCTTCCAGGCCAGGCGGAAATTCATCTCCCGGCAGATGTCCCATTCGACCAGCTGATCGGTGCTGGGCTCGGCGCCGTACACCGCCTCGAAGGCCTTCGGGTCGTGGAAGCCGGCGCGGGCATAGTCGATATGGCTCAGCAGCGCCTGGTCCAGGATCTCTCCCTGCGGGGGCTTGATCCCCATGGGCCCGACCAGCATCGCCTGCGCCGGATCCCCCGGCGCCATGCTCGCCATCTCCGCCGCCACCCAGCCGCCATAGCCGAGGCCGAGCAGCGCCGCGCGCGACAGGCCGAGCGCCCCCAGGAGCCAGCGATAGGTGACCGCGAGATCGCGCACCGAGCGCATCCAGCCCGGCCGTTCGGACTGGCCGTAGCCCGGATGCTCCGGCAGCAGCACGTCGAAATGCCGGGCCAGCAGGGCATAGGCCGGCAGCTGGTCCGGCGTGCCGGTGTCGCGGTGCAGCACCAGCAGCGGCGGGCCCTTGCCGGCGCGGCGCAGGCGCAGTTGCACGCCGGCGATGGGCAGGAGGCTTTCCTGCCAGGCGACCTGGTTCTCCATGGCCGTTTCCCTTCCCTCGCGGAAAGGGTCGCAGGCTATCGAACCAGGAGTCAACGCGGCGGACGGCCGCGGGCCGGCCCCGGCGGAGGGGTGCAGGCGGCGCGGTTCCGGCTTAGGCTGCGCTCGCGAAGCCGCGCCAAGCGGCCGACGGAGGAGGGAAGGTTCATGCTGCATTTGACCAGGCGGGGCGCGCTGGGCGCGGCCGCGGCGGCCGTCGCGGGCGGCGGCGCCCGGGCCCAGGGATCGGTCCTGCGCATCGGCGTGCTGTCCGACATGTCCGGCCCCTACCGCGACATCAGCGGCCCGAACTGCGTCGTGACCGCCCGCCAGGCGGTACAGGATTTCGGCGCTGCCGCCCGCGGCCTGGCGGTCGAGATCGTCCAGGCCGACCACCAGAACAAGGCCGATGTCGGCGTGAACATCGCCCGGCAGTGGTTCGACCAGGGCGTCGACGCCATCCTCGAGGTCAACAACAGCGCCATCGCGCTGGCGGTGACCAAGCTGGCGCAGGAGAAGAACAAGGTCCACCTGAACAGCGGCGGCGCCTCCTCCGACCTCACCGGGCCGGGCTGCGGGCCGAACATGGTGCACTGGACCACCGATGCCTGGGCCAATGCGCAGAGCACCGGCGGCGCGCTGTCGAAGGCCGGGGCGAAGCGCTGGTACTGCATCACCGCCGACTACGCCTTCGGCCATTCCGTGCAGCGGGAGGTGACTCGGGTGGTGCAGGCGGCCGGCGGCCAGGTGGTGGGCAGCAGCGTCTATCCCTTCCCGCAGACCACCGACTTCTCCTCCTTCCTCGTCACCGCCGCGTCGCTGCGGCCGGACGTGATCGCCCTGTGCAATGCCGGCACGGACATGATCAATTGCGTGAAGCAGGGCCAGGAATTCGGCTTGGCCGGGCGGAAGATCCGCGTCGCCGCCATGATCGGCTTCATCAGCGACGTCCATGCCATGGGCCTGCCGACGGCGCAGGGCCTGACGATGACCGAGAGCTACTACTGGGACCTGAATGACCGCAGCCGGGCGCTCGCCGACCGGCTGAAGGGCAAGATGATCAACAACCGCATGGTCACCAGCGTGCAGGCGCAGGCCTATTCCTGCGCGCTGCACTACCTGAAGGCGGTGGCCGCCATCGGCCTGCCGGAAGCCAAGGCCAATGGCCTGGCCGCGGTGCAGGCGATGAAGCGCCTGCCGACCGACGACGATGCGCATGGCCCGGGCCGGGTGCGGGAGGATGGGCGGAAGATCCACCCGACCTATCTGATGGAGGCGAAGGCGCCGGCCGAGAGCCGCGGCGAATGGGACCTGCTGAAGCTGGTCGCCACCACCCCGGCCGAGCAGGCCTTCCGCCCGCTGGCCGATGGCGGCTGCCCCTTCGTCAAGGCGTGACGGAGCGGGTGGCCGAGACGCCGCAGGCCCGCTGACGTGCATCGGCTCCGCAGGCATGATCCGGATCGCCGGCGGGCCATGCGCCCAGCGGCGTGAACCCGCATCGCAAGGCGGTGCCGGGCGCGGCTGGCGCCGTCAGCCCCGCACCTGGCTGCGCAGCATGTGCTTCTGGATCTTGCCGGTGGAGGTCCGCGGCAATTCGGTGAACACCACCTGCTTCGGCGCCTTGAAGGCCGCCATGTGCTGGCGGCAATGCGCGATCAGCTCGGCCTCGGTCGCATCCAGCCCAGGCTTGAGTTCGACGAAGGCGCAGGGCACCTCGCCCCATTTGTCGTCCGGCTTGGCGACCACCGCGGCCAGCGCGACGGCCGGGTGCTTGTAGAGCGCGTCCTCCACCTCGATGGAGGAGATGTTCTCCCCGCCCGAGATGATGATGTCCTTGCTGCGGTCCTTCAGCTGGATGTAGCCGTCGGGGTACTTCACCGCGAGGTCGCCGGTGTGGAACCAGCCACCGGCAAAGGCGGCGTCGGTGGCCTTCCTGTCCTTGAGATACCCCTTCATCACCACGTTGCCGCGCATCATGACCTCGCCCATGGTCGCGCCATCCGGCGGCACGGGCTGCATCGTGGCGGGGTCCATCACGTCCAGGCCTTCCAGCGCCTGGTAGCGCACGCCCTGGCGCGCCATCAGCTTCGCCTGCTCCGGCGGCGGCAGCGCGTCCCAGGCGGTGTTCCACTCGTTCACCACCGCCGGGCCATAGACCTCCGTCAGGCCATAGACATGCAGCACGGCGAAGCCGGCGGCGCGCATGGCGGCCAGCACCGCTTCCGGCGGCGGCGCGCCGGCGACGACGAACTGCACCTGGTGCGGCAGGTCGCGCTTCTCCGCCGCCGGCGTGTCCAGCAGCGTCGCCATGACGACGGGGGCGCCGCACATATGCGTCACGCCATGCTCGGCCATCAGCGCCCACATCGCCGCGCCGCGCACCGCGCGCAGGCAGACATGCGTGCCGGCGACGGCGGTGACGGTCCAGGGGAAGCACCAGCCGTTGCAATGGAACATCGGCAGGGTCCAGAGATAGACCGGATGCCGCGCCATGCTGGCCGACAGCACGTTGCCCGTCGCCAGCAGCTGCGCGCCGCGATGATGATAGACCACGCCCTTCGGCTTGCCGGTGGTGCCGCTGGTGTAGTTCAGCGTGATGGCGTCCCATTCGTCACGCGGCAGCGGCCAGGCGAAGCCGGGGTCGCCTTCCGCCAGCAGCGCCTCGTAGTCCAGGCCATCCATGGTGTTGGCGCGGGCGGCGGCGCCGGCCTCCGGGTCGTCCACCTCGATCACCAGGGGCTGGCATTCGCACTGGGTGAGGGCGAGGCGCAGCAGCGGCACTAGCTCGCGATCCACGACGATCGCCTTCGCCTCGCCATGGTCCAGGATGTAGGCGATGGTGGCGGCGTCCAGCCGCGTGTTCAGCGTGTTCAGCACGGCGCCCGCCATCGGCACGCCGTAATGGCATTCCAGCATCTCCGGGATGTTCGGCAGCAGCGCCGCCACCGTGTCGCCGCTTCCGATGCCGCGCCCGGCCAGCGCCGAGGCCAGCCGCACGCAGCGGTCCCGCAATTCCCGGTAGTCGCGCCGCAGCCTGCCATGCACCACCGCGAGGTGACTCGGAAAAACCTGCGCCGCGCGTTCCAGGAACAGCAGCGGCGTCAGCGGCTGGTGGTTGGCGGCGTTGCGGGCCAGCCCCGTCTCGTAATCGGCCATGCGTCGAACCCTACCGATGCCGCCACTCCGGCGCGCGCTTGCCGAGGAAGGCGCCGATCCCCTCGGCGGCATCCTCGGCCAGCAGGTTCTGTACCATGACCGCACCGGCCGCGGCATAGGCTTCCGGCAGCGGCAGCGCCGCCTGCTGGTTGAAGCCGCGCTTGCCCAGCCGCAGCGCGGCGCCGGACCGCGCGGCGATCCGCCGCGCCAGGTCCATGGCCTGCGGCAGCGCCTGGCCGGGCGGCACGACGCGGTTCACCAGCCCCATGCGATGCGCTTCGGCGGCCGGGATCATCTCCCCCAGCAGCAGCATCTCCATCGCCGCCTTGCGCGGCACCGCGCGGGCCAGGGCGACGCCCGGGGTGGTGCAGAACAGGCCGATATCCACGCCGGGCGTGCAGAATTTTGCGCTTTCCGACGCGACCACCAGGTCGCAGCTTGCCGCGAGCTGGCAACCGGCCGCCGTCGCCACGCCCTCCACCGCCGCCACCACCGGCTGCGGCAACCCGACCACGGATTGCATGACGCGGCCGCAGGCGGCCATCGCATCCTCGAAGAACGCTTTCCCGCCATCGGCATCGGCCTGGTGGGCGACGATCTCCTTCAGGTCATGCCCGGCGGAGAAGGCCGGGCCTTCCGCTGCCACCACCACGCAGCGGATGCCGTCCTCCGCTGCGATCCCGTCCAGGGTGGCCTGCAACGCGTCGAGCATGGCGCGGGACAGGCTGTTGCGGGCGGCGGGGCGGTTCAGCGTGAGGACGGCGACCGCGTCGTGATCCTCGCGCAGCACCGAAGGCATGTTCGAGACCATGGGACCTCCCGAAAAAAAAAGATCGGGGGGAAGGTATTCCCCCCGAGCCCCCCATCTATGTCCGGGAGTCTTATAGCCGCTGGTTCAGGCAGGCGTGAACATGGTCGCCGGCGGGGCGTCGCCCTGCGTCGGCTTGAAGACGACCTTCACCTTCTGGCCGATCTTCAGGCTGTCCAGGTCGCAATCCACGATGTTGGTGAAGACCCGCACGCCCTCGTCCAGCTCGACATAGGCGACGCAATAGGGCTCCTTCGTGCGCATCACCGTGTAGGTGTAGATCACGCCGGTGCCCTTCGCCTCCACCAGCTCCACGTTGTTGGACAGCGTGAAGGGCGAGCAGCCCCGCGGATACCAGAAATGCTTGCCGGTATCCTTGCAGAGCCCGATCAGCAGCCGCCCCTCGCGCGCCGCGTCGAAATAGGGCTTGTTGGTCGGGTCCACCTGGATGGCGGGAAGCTGGCGGTTGGAAGCCGGTGTCGCCATGGTGCTCACTCCCTCTCCAGGATGACGGTCGCGCTGCCATGCCGCGTGCCGAGCAGGCCGCCGGTGCCATGCGCCAGCGCCAGGGTGCAGCCGGGCACCTGCACCTTCGGATGCGCCTCGCCGCGCAGCTGTCGCACCGCCTCGATCACCTTCGTCATGCCGCCGCGATTGGCCGGGTGGTTGTTGCAGAGCCCGCCGCCATCCGTGTTGAAGGGCAGCTTGCCGACGCCCGAGATGAGGTTGCCGTCGGAGACGAATTTGCCGCCCTGGCCCTTCTCGCAGAAGCCCAGGTCTTCCAGCTGCATCAGCACCGTGATGGTGAAGCTGTCGTAGATGGAGGCGTACTGGATGTCCTTCGGCGTCACGCCCGCCTCCTCGAAGGCGCGGGGGCCGGACCAGCGGGCGCCGGAATAGGTCAGGTCGGTATAGCCGGCATTCTGGTTCTTGGTCGCCTCGCCATGGCCCTTCACCTTGACCAGCGGCCGCTTCAGCGACTTGGCAATCTCCGGCTTGGCCAGGATCAGCGCGCCTCCGCCATCCGAGATGACGCAGCAGTCCAGCCGGTGCAGCGGGTCGGAGATCATGGGGGAGTTCACCACCTCCTCCACCGTCACCACCTTGCGCAGCATCGCATGCTCGTTCCACTGCGCGTGGTGGCTCGCCGCGACCTTGATCCAGGCGAGCTGCTCGCTGGTCGTGCCGAACTCGTGCATGTGGCGCATGGCGCACATCGCATAGGCATTGGCGACGGTGCGGCCATAGGGGATCTCGAAGGGATCGTCCGGAACGTTCACGCCCCAGGACCGCGGCGCGGTGCCGGTCGCCATCGCCTCCGCCCGCGGCCGGCCGGCCAGCGTGACGAGGGCGATGTCGCAGAGGCCAAGCGCGATCGCCTCCGCCGCATGGCCGACATGCAGGACGTAGGAGGAGCCGCCGACATCGGTGCTGTCCAGGTGCCGCAATTTCGTCAGGCCGAGGTAGTCGGCCATGTTCAGCGGGCCGAGGCCGGGGGCGGCGCCGGTGCAGAAGAAGCCGTCCACGTCGTCCTTCGAAAGCCCGGCATCCTGCAGCGCGCCATAGGCGACTTCCGCATGCAGCTGCGCCACCGACTTGTCGTCGGCCTTGCGTGTCGGGTGCTCGAAGGCCCCGACGATATAGGCCTTGCCGTTGATGCTCATGGGCGTCGCGGCCCTCCCTTCATTCGCAGGCTATCTATTTTTCCAAAATCCCGCGCGGGCGCCGCGCCGTCAAGCCTGCGCGGCTATTTCAGCCCGCTGCCCAGGAACTGCTTCAGCTCGGGCGTCTGCGGGTCGCCGAAGATCCGCTCGGACGGGCCCATCTCCCACACCTTGCCCTGGTGCATGAAGACGGTGGTGCTGGCGACGCGCCTTGCGAAGGCCATCTCATGCGTCACCAGCAGCATGGTCATGCCATGCTGCGCCAGCCGCTCCATGGTCGCCAGCACCTCCCCGGTCAGCTCGGGGTCCAGCGCGCTGGTCACCTCGTCGAACAGCATGACCTTGGGCCGCATGGCCAGCGACCGGGCGATCGCCACGCGCTGCTGCTGCCCGCCGGAGAGGTTGTCGGGCCAGGCATCGAAGCGCTCCGCCAGCCCCACCTCGGCCAGCACCTCCTGCGCGCGCGACCGCGCCTCGGCCTTCGAGACGCCGAGGACGATGCGCGGGGCGAGCATGATGTTCTCCCCCACGCGCAGATGCGGGAACAGGTTGTAGCTCTGGAAGACGATGCCGACATCCTTGCGCAGGTCGCGCAGGCCCTTGCCGGAGGGATCGAGGCCATGGCCCGAGACCTCGATCCGCCCCGCCTGGATCTGCTCCAGCCCGTTGATGCAGCGGAGCAGGGTGGACTTGCCCGACCCGCTGCGGCCGATGATGGCGATGACCTCGCCGCGCTCGACCGTCAGGTCGATGCCCTTCAGCACCTCCACCGCGCCGAAGCGCTTGTGGACGCCCTCAACCTGCACGACGGGCATGCAGCTTCCCTTCCAGACGCCGGGCCAGCAGCGAGATCGGCCAGCAGATGACGAAGTAGATGGCCGCCACCGTCCCGAAGACCTTGAAGGGGGAGAAGGTGGCGTTGTTCACCAGGTTGCCCGCCCGCGCCAGCTCCACCACTCCGATGATGGAGACGATGGAGGTGTTCTTCACCAGCTGCACGATGAAGCCGACGGTCGGCGGGATGGCGATGCGGACGGCCTGCGGGATGATGACGTAGCGGTATTGCTGCGCGCGGGAGAAGGCGAGCGCCGCCGAGGCTTCCCATTGCTGCCAGGGCACCGCCTGGATGCAGCCGCGCCAGATCTCCCCCAGATAGCCGCTGGCGTAGAGCGCCATGGAGACGGTGGCGGCGATCAGCGGCGGCAGATCGAAGCCGGCCAGCGACAGCCCGTAATACGACAGGAACAGCAGCATCAGCACCGGCACGCCCTGGATCACGCCGATCCAGCCCGCCGCCAGCGCCCGCAGCGGCGCAAGGCGGGAGGTGCGGGCGAGCGCGACCAGGAAGCCCAGCAGCCCGCCCAGCAGCAGCGCCATCACCGTCAGCAGCAGGGTCCAGCGCGCTGAGGCGAGGATGAACAGGAACTCGGATTCGGTGAAGGTGCGGATCATCGCCCGGCCTGCCCGCGCAGCCGCCCGAGGCCGGAGCCGGCGGGGAAGAGCAGGGCGCCAAGCCCGGCCAGCAGCCCCCGCAGCACCAGGGCCAGGGCCAGGTAGATCAGCGTGACGAGGATATAGACCTCGAAGCTGCGGAAGGTCTCGCTCTCGATATTCGCCGCCTGCGCCGACAGTTCCTGCACCGAGATGAAGGAGCAGACCGAGGTGGAGAGCATCATCAGCACGAACTGGCTGGACAGCGCCGGCCAGACCCGCGCCAGGGCCGGGGCGAGAACGACGTGGCGGAAGACCTGCCAGCGCGTCATCGCCAGGGACAGCCCGGCCTCGATCTGGCTCTTGTGGACGCTCTCGATGCCGGCGCGCACGATCTCGGTCGCATAGGCGCCGAGGTTGATGATGATGGCGGCCAGCGCCGCCTGCTCCGCCGAGAGGCGCAGGCCGAGGGTCGGGACGCCGAAGAAGATGATCAGCAGCTGCACTAGGAAGGGCGTGTTGCGCACCAGCTCGACATAGGCATCGACCAGCATCCGGACGGGGCGGCCGGACAGGCCGCGCAGCATGGCCAGCAGGATGCCGAGCAGGGCGCCGAGCAGGATGCCGCTGCCGGCGAGCTGCAGGGTCACCCACAGCCCGTCCAGCAGCACGTCCAGCCGGTTGAGCACCGGCTGAAACTGGAACTGGAATCCCATGCCCCCTCAGAAGGCCGGCAGGTCGGCCGGCAGCGGGCTGCCGGTCCATTTCTGCGCGATCTCGTCCAGCTCGCCATTCGTCTTCATGAAGTAGATGGTGTTCTGCAGCCACTGCCGCATCTCGAACTGGTCCTTGCGGGTGGTCATGCAGTTCGGCTGGTTGAACAGGTGGATCTTGTTCTCGAGGCCCGCCTCCGGCCGGGTCTTGGCGATGTCGCCGCCGATGGTGTCCGGGATGCCGATGGCGTCCACCTGGCCGACGATCAGCGCCTGGGCGGACGTCGCGTCATCCTCGAACCGGACGATGGTGGTGCCGCGCGGGGCGCGGCGGACCATCGCCTGCTCCTGCGGGGTGCCGCGCGGCACGCCGACGCGCTTGCCCGCCAGGTCCTCGATCTTCGTGATCGCGGTCTCCTTCTTCGCCATGATCATCATGCGGAAGGCGCTGTAGGGCATGGTGAACATGACGGTGCGCGCCCGCTCCGGCGTCGCCCCCAGGGTGGCGCAGAGGAAATCCACCCGCCCCGCCTCCAGCGCCGGGATGCGCGACGGCGGGGTGAGCGAGCTGATCTCCGCCGGCACGCCCAGGTAGAAGGCCAGGCGGTTGGCCACGTCGATGTCGTAGCCGATGGCATTGCCCTGCGGGTCCACCATGCCGAAGGGCGGCGCTCCGGTGACGACGCCGATGCGGGCGCGGCCGCGGCGGATGATGTCGGCGGTGGTGATGGGGCCGGCCTGCTGCGCCTTCGCCTCGGTGATCAGGAAGGCGAGGCCGGGCAGCAGCGCGGCGCTGCGGAAGATCTGCTTGCGGGAGAGCATTCGGTTTCCTCCAGGAACGGGTTGCCGCGGCTAGACCACGCTTGTCAGGCCGCCGTCAACATAGAGAAGATGGCCGTTGACGTAGGAGGAGGCGTCGGAGGCGAGGAAGACCGCCGCCCCGACCAGCTCCGGCAACTCGCCCCAGCGGCCCGCGGGGGTGCGCTTGCACAGCCAGTCGTTGAACTCGGCATTCGCCCGCAGCGGGGCGGTCAGCTCGGTGCTGAAATACCCGGGCGCGATGCCGTTGCACTGCAGGCCATGCTTCGCCCAGTCGGCGCACATCGCCTTGGTCAGCATGCCGATGGCGCCCTTCGATGCCGTGTAGGGCCCCGTGGTCGGGCGGCCCAGCATGCTCATCACGCTGCAGGTGTTCACGATCTTGCCGCGGCCGCGCCGGATCATCCCCTTCGCCACCGCGCGGGCGCAGTAGAAGGCGCTGTGCAGGTTGGTGGCGATCACGCTGTGCCAGGTCTCGTCCGGCATGGCGTCCAGCGCGCCGCGTAGGTTCACCCCGGCGTTGTTGAACAGGATGTCGATGGGGCCCAGCCCGGCCTCGATCCGCGCCACCCCCGCCTCGACCGCCGCGCTGTCGGTGACGTCGAAGCCGGCGATGTCCACCTGGGCGACGCCATCGGCCCGCAGGCCCTCGGCCGCCCGTTCCAGCTTGGCCAGGTCCCGGCCGTTCAGCACCACGGCGGCGCCGGCCAAGCCGACCCCCCGGGCCAGCGCCAGGCCGATCCCCTGGGAGGAGCCGGTGACCAGGGCGCGCCGCCCCGTCAGGTCGAACAGCTTGAGCGACATGGTTCCATCCCCTACAGGCGCGCGAGACAAGCAGGGGACGGGCGCATGGACAAGCCGGAGCTTCTGGTGATGGGCGTCCTGCCGGACTGGGACCTGGAACCCCTCCGGCAGCGCCATGTCCTGCACCTGCTCTATGAGGCGGCGGACCCCGAGGCGCTGCTCGCCGAGCATGCGGCCAAGATCCGCGCCATCGTGACCAAGGGGGAGATCGGCGCCTCCGCCGACCTGATGGGGCGCCTGCCGCGGCTGGGCCTGGTGGCCTGCTACGGCGTCGGCATCGATGCCATCGACCGCGCCTGGTGCGCCGCGCATGGCGTGCCCATCACCAATACGCCGGACGTGCTGACGGAGGACGTGGCCGACATGGCCTTCGCCCTGCTGCTGGCCGCGGCGCGGGAGATCCCGCGGGCCGATCGCTGGGTGCGCGACGGCACCTGGGCGCGCGAAGGGTCCATGCCGCTGACGACGCGGGTCTGGGGCAAGCGCCTGGGCATCGTCGGGCTGGGCCGCATCGGCCAGGCGGTGGCGAAGCGGGCGGAGGGCTTCGGCATGGAGATCCGCTACAGCGGCCGCACGCCGAAGGCGCACCTGCCCTATCGGCACTACCCCACGCCGGCGGCGCTGGCGCCGGAGGTGGACATCCTGGTCT
The DNA here is from genome assembly GCF_004353985.1 of Paracraurococcus ruber. Classification (GTDB taxonomy): domain Bacteria; phylum Pseudomonadota; class Alphaproteobacteria; order Acetobacterales; family Acetobacteraceae; genus Paracraurococcus; species Paracraurococcus ruber. The sequence continues at coordinate 17,490 of NZ_SMOA01000045.1, forward strand.
GCTGCGCCATGGGCGGGCCGGCCACGCAGGGGCTGATCGACCGCGCGGCCTTCGAGGCGCTGCGCCCCGGCAGCATCTTCGTCAACGTGTCGCGCGGGTCCTGCTGCGACGAGGCGGCGTTGCTGGACGCCATCCGCGCCGGTCGGATCGCCTTCGCCGGCCTCGACGTGTTCCATAACGAGCCGGAGATAGACCCCGAATTCGCCGGATTCCCGGATGTGGTGCTGGCGCCGCATGCGGCGAGCGGCACGGTGGAGACGCGCAAGGCCATGGGCAAGCTCATGCGGGACAATGTGGAGGCCTTCTTCGCCGGCAAGCCGCTGCTGACGGAGGTCAGGTGATGCCGTCCGATGGTCGCGGCGGCGCAGCGCAGGCACGGACCGCCGGCGGCCGCGCCGTCATCATCCATGCGCCGAAGGATCTGCGGGTGGAGGAGCGCGCGGCGGCCGAACCCGGCCCCGGCCAGGTGCGGGTGCGCATCCGCGCCGGCGGGATCTGCGGGTCCGACCTGCACTACTATCAGCATGGCGGCTTCGGCGCCGTGCGGCTGCGCGAACCCATGGTGCTGGGGCATGAGATCGCCGGCACGGTGGAGGCGGTGGGGGAGGGCGTCTCGGGCCTCGCCCTCGGTGCCGGCGTGGCGGTGAACCCCAGCCTGCCCTGCGGCGGCTGCCGCTTCTGCCTGGCCGGCCAGCCCAACCACTGCCTCGACATGCGCTTCTACGGCAGCGCCATGCGGATGCCGCATGTGCAGGGCGGCTTCGCCGAGATGCTGGTCTGCGAGGCGGCGCGCGCCGTGCCGCTGCCCGAGGGCATGGACACCACCCTGGCGGCCTTCGCCGAGCCGCTCTCGGTCTGCCTGCACGCGGCGAGGCAGGCGGGGCCGCTGATGGGGGCGCGGGTGCTGGTGACCGGCGCCGGGCCGATCGGCACCCTGGCCTTGGCCGTCGCGCGCCATGCCGGCGCGCGGGAGGTGGTGGCGACCGACCTGCTCTCCGCCCCGCTGCTGGTGGCGCGGCGGATGGGCGCCGACCGCGTGGTGGCGGTGGCGGAGGACCCGGATGCGCTGCGCGGCTATGCCGTGGACAAGGGGCATTTCGACGTGGTGTTCGAGGCGAGCGGCAGCGCCGCCGCCCTCAAGACGGCGATCGAGGTGGCGCGGCCCGGCGCCACGATCGTGCAGCTCGGGCTGGGCGGCGACGTGACCCTGCCGCTCTCGGCGCTGGTGGCGAAGGAGATCGCGCTGCGCGGCACCTTCCGCTTCCAGGAGGAATTCCCGCTGGCCGTGGAGCTCCTGGCGCGCGGCGCCATCGACCCGATGCCGATGCTGACGGCGCAAATGCCCATGGCCGATGCCGTCGCCGCTTTCGAATTGGCGGGCGACCGCGGCCGCGCGATGAAGGTGCAGCTGGCCTTCTGACCCCCTGGGCGGGAGGGTGCGAGAGGGCCCCGGATGCGCTGCGCCCGAGGCCCTCTCGCTACTCCGCCCTGATCCCGGCCTCCCGGATCACCGGCTCCAGCCTCGCCGCTTCCTGCGCGATGAAGGCGGCGAACTGCGCCGGCGTGCCGCCGCCCGGCACCGCGCCCTGCTCCCGCAGCCGGCCGCCGATCTCCGGTTCCTGCAGCGCGGCGGTCACCGCTTCCGCCATGCGCGCGACGACGGGGGCGGGCGTGCCGGCCGGCGCCGCCAGGCCGAACCAGGTGCCGAAGAGGAAGCTAGGCAGCCCGGCCTCGGCGGTGGTGGGCACCTCGGGCAGCTGCGGCAGGCGCGCGGGTGTGGCGACCGCCAGCGGGCGGGCGCCGCCCTCCCGCAGCTGCGGCAGGATGTTCGGCAGGTTGTCGATGATCAGGTCGATCCGGCCGCCCACCAGGTCGGTCACCGCCGCCGCGGCGCCGCGATAGGGAACATGCGTGATGTCCGTGCCGGTCTGCCGCTTGAACAGCTCCAGCGCGATGTGCAGGCTGGTGCCGTTGCCGGCCGAGCCGGCGGTCAGCGCGCCGGGCCGCGCCTTCGCCGCCGCGATCAGCGCCGCCAGGCTGTGCCAGGGCCTGTCCTTGCCGACCGCAATGACCTTCGGCGTGTTCACCAGCAGCACGCAGGGGGCGAAGGCGGTCCGCGTCTCATAGGGCATGCGGGCATAGAGGAACTGGTTCACCGCCAGCGTGCCGATGGACCCGATCATCCAGGTGAGCCCGTCCGGCGCCGCCTTCGCCACCAGGTCGGCGCCGATGTTGCCGCCGGCGCCGGGGCGGTTCTCCACGATCACCGGCTGACCGAGGCGCTGCGGCAGCCAGGCCGAGAGCGGGCGCGCCAGCAGGTCCGCAAGGCCGCCGGGCGGGAAGGGGACGACGAAGCGGATCGGCGCCGCGGTCTGCGCCCGGGCGGCCAGGGGCAGGGCGGGGGCGCCGAGCAGCACGCGCCGGGCGAGGGTGAAGGGCATGGCTGTTTCCTCCCTGGGCCCGGATCCCGCCGCCGATGGCCGCCGCCCCTGGCAACGCCCATCGCCGCGCGACACCGGGCCGTGTTGCATGGCCCCATGGGCCGAGGGCTGGCGCCGCCGGCGGGTCATGACCGAGTGCCGCGCGGCACGGGCCGCCCGACGGCAGGCCGGTGTCACGCCGCGCCGCGATCGGCTCTAGCCCTTGTGGTAGAGCGTGGGGATGGCGGCATCCACCGCGACGTCGAGCACCATCGGCGCCGCATGCCGCAGCGCGGCCGCAAGCGCGTCCGGCAGATGTGCCGGGTCCTCCACCCGCAGCCCGGCGCAGCCCATGCCCCGGGCCAGCGCGACGAAGTCGATCCCGGGCAGGTCGATGCCCGGCACGCCTTCGGTCCCCAGCACGCGGCTGAAGCTGCGCATGGCGCCATAGCCGCCGTTGTTCACGACGATGGTGGTCAGCGGCAGCGCATGCTGCGCGGCGGTCCACAGCGCCTGGATGGAATACATCATCGACCCGTCGCCGATGATGGCGCAGACGCGGCGCCCCGGATGCGCGAGGGAGACGCCGACCGCGGCGGGAAGCGAGTAGCCCAGGCCGCCGCTCGCCATGGTGTAGAACCCGCCCCAGCGCCGGATCGGCAGGTGCCGCTGCAGCGCGGGGCGGTGGCTGGGCGCTTCCTCCACCACCACCGCATCCTCCGGCAGCAGGCGCGACAGGGCGTGGAACAGGTATTCCGCGGCGATCGGCCGGGCGGCGGGCGGCGGTGCGGGGCGGGCGCGGGGCGGCGCCGGGGCGCGGTCGGTGGGCGGCAGCAACGCCGCCAGCGCCGGCAGGGCGAGGCGGAGGCTGGCCTGGATGCCGGTGCCGGCCCCGGCGGCCGCCAGCGCCTCGGCATCCGGCGTCACCTGCCAGATCGGCGTGCCGTCGCGGAACAGCGCGCAGTCGCCGGCGACGTGGAAGGTGAAGACCGGCGCGCCGAGCACCAGCACCAGGTCATGCGCCGCCAGGGCGTTCGAGACGGCGGGCGGCGCGGCGGCGAGATGGCCGGCGAAGAGCGCATGATCCTCGGGGAAGGAGAGGCGGGCGCTGAAGGGGCTGGCCCAGACCGGGGCGCAGAGCTTTTCGGCCAGGGCGACGGCGGCGTCGCCCGCACCCTCGGCATCCACCTCCGGGCCGATGACCAGGACGGGGTTGCGCGCAGCGGCCAGCGCCTGCGCGCAGTCCGCCAGCAGGGCCGGGTCGGGCGCGACATCCTGGCTGACCCGGCGCGGGGGCAGGGGGCGGGTCGGCGCCTGCCAGTCGTCGCTGGGGATGGAGACGAAGGTCGGGCCCTGCGGCCGCTGCGCCGCCAGGTGGACGGCATGGGCGAGGGCGGCGGGCACGTCCTCCGCCCGCGCCGGCTCGCAGGACCATTTGACGTAGGGCTTGGGGAAGCTCGCGGCCTCGGTCGCGCCAAGGAAGGGGTTGCCCGGCAGCAGGCCGCGCGCCTGCTGGCCGGCGGTGATGACGACCGGCGCCTGGTTGCGGAAGGCGGTGAAGACATTGCCCAGCGCATGCCCGACGCCGGCCGCCGAATGCAGGTTGCACAGCGCGGGGCGGCCGGTGGCGCGGGCGAAGCCGTCGGCCATGGCGACCACGCTGGCCTCCTGCAGGCCGAGCACGTAGCGGATGTCGTTGGGCCAGCGGTCGAGGAAGCCGAGCTCGGTGGAGCCGGGATTGCCGAAGACGGTGGTCATGCCGTGCTCGCGCAGCAGGGCCATGGTGGCCTGCCGCACCGTCATCGTCTCCGCCATGGCGCGCCGTCCTCCCGGTCTCCTGCCGGTGTTCGCCGGATCGGCGGCCGGATGCAAGCTTGCCCTGGCTTATGGACGGACCGGTGGGTACATTGTGGCATGCCCGACACCCTGCCGCCGCCGCGCAGCCGCGCGCGCGCCCCCGACCAGACCCGCCGCGCCATCCTGGACGCGGCGCTGGCGGAGTTCGCCGACAAGGGGCTGTCCGGCGCGCGGGTGGACGAGATCGCGGCCCGCACCGCCACCACCAAGCGGATGATCTACTACTACTTCGGCAGCAAGGAGGGGCTGTACGCCGCCGTGCTGGAGGAGATGTATGGCGGCATCCGCGATGCCGAGCAGGCGCTCGACCTCGACAGCCTGGCGCCGGTGGCGGCGCTGACCCGGCTGGTGGAGGTGACCTTCGACTACCACGCGGCGCATCCCGAATTCGTCCGGCTGGTGGCGGTGGAGAACATCCACCAGGCGCGGCACCTGCAGGTCTCGGCCGGCATCGCCGATCGCAACGACGCGGTGATCCGCACGCTGCGCACGCTGCTGGACCGCGGGGAGAGGGCGGGCGCGTTCCGGCCGCGGGTGGATGCGCTGGACCTGCACATGCTGATCAGCGGCTTCTGCTTCTACCGCGTCTCCAACCGCCACACGCTGCAGGCGATCTTCGGGCGGGACCTGCAGGCGCCGGCGCATGTGGCGGCGCATCGCCGCATGATCGTCGAGGCGGTGCTGGCCTGGCTGCGGCCGTGACGATGCGCGGCGCGGGGTGCGGCGCGGCCGCCGGACATTCCGCCAGCCGCTGACCCGATGCGCCGCGCCTCCGGCCGCGGCGCCCCGTCGCAATCCCTCGCCAGGCGTCCGGGCGGTTGGCCGGGCGCGATCCTCTGCCCCCCATGCGGCGCGGCGGGCCGCGTGCCGCGGTTCCGCCCCGCCGCTGGCCGGGCCTCACCCCATGCCGGCGAAATGCGCGAGCATGCGGTCGGCGTTAGGCTCGAGGCCCGAGAACAGCCGGAAGGCATGCACCGCCTGGAACACCGCCATCATCCCGCCATGCGCGGTGCGGCAGCCGCGGGCGCGGGCGGCACGCAGCAACTCGGTCTCGAGCGGGACATAGACCACCTCGCTCACCCAGTGGCGCGGCTGCAGCAGCGTGGCGTCGAGCGGCAGGCCGGGATGCGCCGCCATGCCGGTCGGGGTGGCATGGATCAGCCCATCGGCCTCCGCCATGGCGGCGGCCAGGTCGCGGCCGGCGCCGGCGCGGCCCGCGCCATGCCGGGCACAGAGCGCGGTGGCGACCGCTTCGGCGCGCGCCGGATCCCGGTCGAGCAGCGTGAGATGGCCGATGCCAAGCTGCATCGCCGCTTCCGCCACCGCGGTCCCGGCGCCACCGGCGCCCAGCTGCACGGCGCGGCGCAGGGGCACATCGGGCAGTTGCCGGCGGAAGCCCTCGGCGAAGCCGGTGCAGTCGGTGTTGTGGCCGGTGCGGCGGCCGCCGCGCAGCACCACCGTGTTCACCGCGCCCAGCGCCGCCGCCTCGGGCGAGAGGTCGTGCAGCAGCGGCAGCACGGCCTGCTTGCAGGGATGGGTGATGTTCAGCCCGTCGAAGCCCATGCGCTCGGCGGCGGTCAGCAGGTCCGGCAGCGCCTCCACGCCCAGGGCCAGCGCCGTGAGGTCGATGGTGCGGTAGACGCAGGTGACGCCCTGCGCCGCGGCTTCCGCCATGTGCAGGGCGGGGGAGCGGGACTGGCGGATGCCGGTGCCGATGAGCCCGAGAAGCAGGGGGTCGCGGGCTGGGGTCGTCATGGCGCGGCTCCGATTTTTCCTCTTGCGGGGCTAATGTACTATCCGGTACGTACACGTCAACGCAGATCGGCAACACGGAGAGAGGAACGTCCATGCCGCAGCCCCGCAGCATCACCCGCCGCCAATTCGGCCTCGTCGCGGCCGCCGGCCTGGCCCTGCCCGCCGGCCTGGCCAGGGCCCAGGGTGCCGGCGCCGGCTATCCAGGCAGCCGGCCGGTCACGCTGGTCGTCTCCTGGGCGCCCGGCGGGTCGACCGATTTCGTCGCCCGCGTCCTGGCGCAGGGCATGTCGGCGACGCTGCCCGGCAATGTGGTGGTGGACAACCGGCCGGGCGCCAGCGGCACCATCGGCCATGCCTCGGTCGCCCGGGCGCGGCCGGACGGCTACACGCTGCTGCTCGGCGTCAACTCCACCTATGCCATGGCGCGGCACCTCTTCCCGCAGCGCGGCTATGACGACGAGGCCGGGTTCACCGGCATCGGCCGGGTGGCGACCACGCCGATCTTCCTCTGCGTCAACAACCGGCTCGGCGTCGGCGACATCAGGGGCTTCGTCGCGCTGGCGAAGAAGGATGCGGGCAAGCTCTCCTACGCCTCCTCGGGCGCCGGCTCCTCGGCCCACCTGGCGACCGAGCTGTTCCTCCGCTCGGCCGATATCGAGGTGCAGAACGTCACCTACCGGGGCGGCGCGCCGGCGGTGCAGGCGCTGATCGCGGGCGAGGTGCAGATGGCCTTCGTCGACGCGGTCACGGCGCTGCCGCTGATCGCGGCGAAGCAGGTGACGGCGATCGGCGTGTCCTCGGCGCAGCGCAACCCGCTGGCACCGGAGATCCCGACCATCGCCGAGAGCGGCTTCCCCGGCTACGAGTGCTCCTCCGACTTCGCGCTGCTGGCGCCGGCCGGGCTGCCGGACCCGATCGTGCAGCAGCTTCATCGGGCGAAGATGGCGGCGCTGCAGTCGCCCGAGGTGGTGGAGAAGCTGCGCAACGGCTCCATCTTCCCCGATCCCGGCACGCCGGAGGCCTGGCCGCAGCAGATCAAGGCCGAGAGCGCGAAGTGGGGCGAGGTGATCAAGTCCCGCGGGATCACGCTGGAATAGCCGGACATCGCCGCGCCGCTTGCGCGGCGCTAAGCTCGGATATCGGGGGCGGGCCGCGCGCCTGCCCCGCCCTGCAGGAGACGAGGCATGTCGGACCCCGTGCCCTTCCGGCCCTTCGTGGCCGGCACCCAGCCGCCGCTTGACCATGCCGCCTACGGCAGCACGCATCTGCGCCATCCGAAGCGGGCCCTGCGCCGGCTGCCGCAGACGGTCAGCGAGACGACGGGGCCGCATTTCGCCCCGGCGCTGTTCCCCGCGATCGGCGACCTGACGAAGCAGGCCGCGGGCGCGCCGCTCGGCGAGCGGATCATCGTCGGCGGCCGGGTGACCGACGAGGATGGGCGGCCGGTGCCCAACACCATGATCGAGGTGTGGCAGGCCAATGCCGCCGGGCGCTATGCGCATCCGCGGGACACGCATGACGCGCCGGCCGACCCGAATTTCCCCGGGGAGGGGCGGGTCTTCACCGATGCGGACGGCCACTACCGCTTCGTCTCGATCAAGCCCGGCGCCTATCCCTGGCGCAACCACCACAATGCCTGGCGGCCGGTGCACATCCATTTCTCGCTGTTCGGCAGCGGCTTCGCGCAGCGGCTGATCACCCAGATGTATTTCCCGGGCGACCCGCTGCTGGCGCTGGACCCGATCTACCACGGCGTCGCCGATGCCGGGGCGCGGGACCGGCTGGTGTCGCGCTTCGACCTCGACCTGACCGAGCCGGAATGGGCGCTGGGCTACCGCTTCGACATCGTGCTGCGCGGCCGCGGCGCGACGCCCTTTGAGGATGGGGGGCACCACTGATGCCGGTCGCGACCGCCAGCCAGACCATCGGGCCCTACTGGCACCTGATCGAGCATGCGGAGATGGCCGACCTGACCCGCTTCGGCCCAGGGGAGGAGATGGGCGAGCGGATCACCGTGACCGGCCGCATCACCGATGGCGCGGGCGCGCCGGTGTCGGATGCGGCGGTGGAGATCTGGCAGGCCAGCCCGCCGCCCGATGACCGCTTCCCCGGCTATGGCCGCTGCGCCACGGATGGCGAGGGGCGGTTCCGCTTCGTGACCCTGAGGCCGGAGCCGGTGCCCGGCCTTGGCAACCAGACCCAGGCGCCGCACCTGTCCATCGTGCTGCTGGCGCGCGGGCTGATGACGGCGCTGCGCACCCGGCTGTACTTCGCCGGCGAGGCGCTGAACGAGACCGACCCGCTGCTGGCCTCGATCGAGGACCCGGCGGAGCGTGCGACCTTGGTCGCGCAGCCCGCCGGGCCCGGCACCTGGACACTGGACATCCGCCTGCAAGGCGAAGGCGAGACCGTCTTCCTCGAGGTCTGAACCCGGGGGGTTCCAAGGGCCTTTCGGCCCTTGGCGGGTGGAGTTTGAGGAGGGGAGCGCCCTCCTCAATCCATCGCCGCATGCGCCGGATCGGCGGCGACCGCCCGGGGTGGCCTTCGCATCAGCGGCAGCAGCAGCAGCATGCCCAGCGCCAGCAGCATCAGCAGGTGGAAGTCGTTGCCGTAGGCGATGATGCTGGACTGCCGCGTCACCTCGGCGTTCAGCGCCGCCGCGCCCTGGGCGGTGGACGGGTCCCAGAAGCGGTGGATGTTCGGGAGATCGAACATCCTGTTCAGCGGCGTGACATGCTCCGCCAGGTTGGCGTGCATGATCTGGGTGTTGCGCGTCAGCAGCGCCGCCAGCGCCGAGATGCCGATGGCCGAGCCCAGGTTGCGCAGCAGGCTGATCAGCGACGTGCCGTCGGTCCGCAGCGCCGGGTCCAGCGTGGCGAAGGCGACCAGGTTCAGCGGGATGAAGACGAAGCCCAGGCCCATGCCCTGGATGACGGTCACGCCCATCAGCCAGTGCATCGCTACGTCCGGCGTCCAGTAGGTCATGTCCCACAGCGTCCAGGCCAGGATCAGGATGCCGAAGGCCATGATCTTGCGCGGGTCCAGCTTCGCGGCGAGGCGCCCGGCGACGAACATCGCCGCCATGGTGCCGATGCCGCGCGGCGCCATGGCGAGGCCGGCGGTGAAGACCGGGTAGTCCGCCAGCGTCTGCAGATAGGGCGCCAGCAGGGCCGAGGTGGCGAAGAGGATGACGCCGACCACGAACATGATGCCGAGGCCGGCGACGAAATTGCGGTCGCGGAAGATGCGCGGTGGGATGAAGGGCTTCGGGAACAGCGCCATGTGGACGAGGAAGAGGTACAGCCCAAGCGCCGCCAGCGTCGCCTCGACCAGGATCTCGGTGGAGCCGAACCAGTTCAGCAATTCGCCGCGGTCCAGCATGATCTGCAGCGCGCCGACCCCCAGCGCCAGCACGCCGAAGCCGGTCCAGTCGAAGCGCCGCCCCCGCTCCGCGCCGCCCTTCGGCAGGAACAGCAGCAGGCCGATGAAGGCGAGCACCCCGAAGGGCAGGTTGACGTAGAAGACCCAGCGCCAGTTCAGGTTCTCGGTCAGGTAGCCGCCGAGCGTCGGGCCGAGGATGGGGCCCACCATCACGCCCATGCCCCAGATCGCCATGGCCTGGCCGCGCTGCTCCGGCGGGTAGATGTCCAGCATGGTGGACTGGCTCAGCGGCACCAGCGCCGCCCCGAAGGCGCCCTGCAACAGGCGGAACACCACCATCTGCTCCAGGCTCTGCGCCGCGCCGCACAGCACGCTGGCTGCGGTGAAGCCGCCGACCGAGAGCAGGAAGACGCTGCGCCGGCCGAAGCGGCCGACCAGGAAGCCCACCGGTGCGGTCAGGATGGCGGCGGCGGTGATGTAGCTGGTCAGCACCCAGGTGATCTGGTCGGAGGTGGCGGCGAGGCCGCCCTGCATATAGGGCAGGGCGACATTGGCGATGGTGCCGTCCAGCGCCTGCATCAAGGTCGCCACCATGGCGCAGACGGTGATCAGGGCGCGGTGCGGCACCGCGCCCGGCTGCGAAGTCCCGGACATGTCACGATGATCCAATCAGGTCCCGCCTGGCAGGGGCGGGGGATGCATGGCCGCGGCGGCGGCCATGCGCGCCGTCATCAGCCGCCGACCAGGTCGCTCAGGTGCCGCTCATGCCCGGTGTCGATGGACACCACGGCGCTCATCCCCGCGCGCAGCCGCGGCGCATCCTGCGGCTGCTCGACGCGGATGCGGACCGGGATGCGCTGCACCACCTTCACCCAGTTGCCGCTGGCATTCTGCGCCGGCAGCACGCTGAAGGTGGAGCCGGAGGCGGGGCTGATGCTCTCCACCGTGCCGCGCCAGGTGGTGCCGGGATAGGTGTCCACCGTGACGGTGGCGGCGTCGCCCGGCTTCACATGCGTCAGGTCGGTCTCCTTCGGCAGCGCATCCACCCAGATGCGGTCGGAGGAGACGAGCGCGAAGGCGGGCGAGGCGGCGCCGAGATACTGGCCCGGCTGCAGCGAGGAGACCTGCGTCACCACGCCGGCGAAGGGCGCGCGGATGCTGGTGTGGTCGAGCTGGCGGCGGGCCTCGCCCAGCCTGGCCTCGGCCGCCAGGTAGTCCGGGTGCTGCTCGACCGGCGCATCGGCCTGGCCGCCCAGTTTCGCCAGCTGCACCTGCGCCTGCACCTTCAGCGATTCCAGCTGCTGCTGCGCCTGGGCCAAGCCGAAGCGCGCCTGGTCGTAGGCGGCCCGGGTCACGGCGCCGGAGCCGACGATCTGCGCGGCGCGGTCATTCGTCGCCTGGGCGAGCTGCACCGCGGCTTCCTGCGCCGCCGCGTCGCGCTGGATGCGGCGGTAGTCGGCCTGCATGGCCTGCAGGTTCAGCCGGGTCTGCAGCACCGAAGCCTCGGCCTGCTGCACGGCGAAGCGGAAGGGCGCGGGGTCGAGCGTGACCAGCACCTCGCCGGCCCGCACAACCTGGCCTTCGCGCACCGCGATGCGCTCGACGATGCCGGAGACATCGGTCGAGAGCAGCAGCTTGTCGGCCTGGACATAGGCATCGTCGGTGCCGGCGTAGCGGCCGCCCTGCAGCCAGAAGGCGCCGGCTCCGAGGCCCACCGCCAGCACGCCGCCCAGCATCAGGGCGGGGCGCAGCCAGCGGCGGCGGGGCGGGGCCTGGGCGGCGGCCGTGGCGGCGTCGGCGGCGCGCTCGGCGCGAATGGAACCCTCGGGCATCGGGTCTGGTCTTCCTCAGGCGGCCTCGCCGGTCTCGGCGGCGGCCAGCAGGTTGGACTTCATCAGCAGCAGCGCCTCGATCACCGCCTGGCGCTGCGCGGGGGGCAGGCCGGCGGCGACCTCGGCGTCGAAGGCGCGGCGAACCTCGTCGATCTCGGCCAGGACGGGGTCGGCCCCGGGCGTCAGGTGCAGCCGCCAGACGCGGCGGTCGGAAGGGTCGGCGCGGCGCTCCACCAGACCGCGGCCGGCCAGGCGGTCCACCAGCCGGCCGACGGTGATCGGCTCCACCTCCAGGATCTCGGCCAGTTCCCGCTGGGTGAGGCCGCCGCAGCGGCGCAGGCGGACCAGGATCATCCATTGCGCGCGGGTCATCCCATGGGCGCGGGCGCGGCGGTCGGCCAGCGTCCGCATCAGGCGGGCGACGTCGTGCAGCAGGATGAGGAGATTGGGTTCGAGCGTATCCGGCATGTGAGCCGGGTGAATATAAGCCGCGTTATGGTCAGCCCAACCACGAACGCGGCGCGGAGATGGTCACCTCCGTGCGAGCAAGGCTGAACGAGAGAAGGCCAGGGAGGAGGTATCCTCCCTGGCCCCACCTCTTATGTTTGTGGGTCCGGCATTCGCGGCGCGGCGGCAGGCAACTCACGGAAAGCAAAGGCGGGTTTGGGGGGACATGCCGCTTCCTCCCCGATCCTGCCCCGGGTCGGCTCAGTACTCGAACTCGTAGGACAGCCCGAGCCGGTCGCCGGCCGGGCCGGTGGCGGTCTGGCCGTCCAGCTTCAGGCGCGGCGTGATCTCCACCTGCACGCCGACGCCGGTCTGGCCGCCCTGCGTGCCCTGCCGCACGCCGAGGAAGACGCCCGGCGCGACATAGCGCCCGGCCTCCACCGTCGGGCCCTGCTGCCCGCCGGCGGTGCTGCCGGCGGCGCCGGTGCCCTGGGTGCCGGAGGTGACGCCCAGCCGGTCCAGCCCCAGCAGCCCGCGCACCTTGCCCAGCGGGTCGGCCGCGCCGCCGCCGACACCGGTGAGCTGGGCGATGGCGGCGGCGATCTGCGCCAGCTCGAAGGGCGAGAGGTTGGTGGTCGGCCGGTCGAACAGCAGCCGCGCCAGCACCTCGTCCTGCGGCAGCTCGGGCGTCGAGGTGAAGCTGACCTTCGGGTCGGCGGGCGAGCCCTGGACATTCACGATGATCGTCGTACTGCCGGCCTGGGACTGGGCGGAGAGGTCGAGGGCGGGGTCGAGCGAGCCGGGCGCGAAGCCGATGGTGCCGCGGCGGAAGGTGAGCTGCCGGCCCAGCAGGTCGAGCGTGCCGCGCCGCAGCGTCAGCGCCCCGTCCGGGGAGGGCGCGTTGGTGCTGCCGCCGACCCGCACCCGCCCGCCGAGCTCCACGTCCAGGCCGCGGCCGCGGATGAAGACCTGCTGCGGGGCGCTGATGGTCAGGGCCAGGTTGATCGGCGGGCCGGGCGGCGCCGGCGGCTTCGGCGGCGCCGGCGGGATGACGCCCGGCGGCAGGCGGCCGCGCTGGCGCACATCCGGCAGGGTGGGAACGCTGGCCGGCAGGGTGGTCGGCACGCGGATCTCGGCCCGCTGGATGCGGATGTCGCCGGACAGGGTGGCGCCGCCGGTGACCGGCCCCTGCAGCCGCAGGTCGCTGCCGATGGTGGCGGTGACGAGGTCGGAGACCACCGGCCGCGCATCGCGGGCGGTGAGCGTCAGGTCGGCCGGGAAGCCCGGCGCGCCGGCATCCAGGCTGCCCTGCAGCGTGATGGTGCCGTTGCCGGCGGTGCGGCCGGCGATGCGTTCCACCACCAGCCGGGTGCCGTCGCCGATGATGCTGCCGCCCAGGTCGAAGACCCGCACGCCATAGGCGGCGTTGCGGTATTCGCCACCGGCCAGGGTGGCGCGGCCGCCGAGGCGCGGGACGCCGACCGTCCCGTCGGCGCGCAGCGCCACGGCGATGCGGCCATTCACCCGGTCGGCGCCGGCGGCGAGGAAGGGGGCGGCCAGGGGCTGCAGGTTCAGGCTGCCGTCCAACGTCCCGGCCAGTGGGGCGCGCGGGCCGAAGCCCTGCGGCAGGCGGGCGGTGGCGGTCAGGCGGCCGGCCGGGCCGGTGTCGAGATCGGCACGGAGCTGTGCGGCCTCCCCGGCCAGCGTGCCCTCCGCGCGCAGCGTCGCGGGCGGCAGGCCGCGCGCCCAGTCCGCCCCGGCACCGAGGCCGGTGCCGGTCAGCACCGCCCGGATCTCGGGCTTCGCCACCGGGCCGGTGGCCCGCAGGTCGGCATTGAGGACGCCCTGCGGCTTGATGTCCGGGGCGAAGCGCTCGGCCAGCGCCAGGGGCAGGGCGGCGATGGCGGCGGTGATGTCGGCGCGCTCCGGCCCCCAGCTGCCGCGCGCCTCGATCCGGCCGCCGCGGGCGATGGCCAGCGCGGTGGGGGCCAGGGCGATGCCGCCATCGGCCCCCAGCGTGACGCGGGTGGGGGCGGCGAGGCGCACCGACTCGCCCATCGCCTGCGCCTCCAGCGCCGCCAGCTCGACCCGGCGGGCGCCATTCTCCTGCGCGAAGCGGCCGCGGCCGGTGACGGCGCCATCGGTGGCGCGGCCCTGCACCGTCCAGTCCAGCGCGGCCGGGGTGCCGGCGGCGGTGGCGCGCAGGCTGCCCTCCTGGCCCGCATAGGCGAGCCGCGGCGCATCCAGCTTCACCTCGAAGCCCTGCTGCCCGTCCTTCGGCCGGAGGGTGGCATCGAGGGCGAGGCGGCCGCCCAGCCCCTGCACGCCGCCCAGCCGGCCGAGCGGCGCGAGGTCGCCGGCCTCCAGCGTCGCGGTGCCATCGAAGACCGGGCCGGCGGGGTCCAGCCGCCCGACCACCTGCAGCCGGGCGGGACCGAGCCGGGCCTCGCCCTGCTCGATCTGCACCACGCTGCCCTGGGGCTGGCCGCGGAAGGCCAGCGCCAGCGGCATCCCGTCCAGTTTCCCGTCCAGGGTCGCCGTGCCGCGCGGGGCGGAGGCGGGCGTGGCGATCCGGGCGTCGAGCGACAGCGCCTCCAGCACCCGCCCGGCCGCGGCGATGCGGCCGGATTGCGCCGTCACCACCAGGTCGGGGTCGGCGAGCTTGCCGCTGGCCTGCACCCGCGCCGCAAGCGCCCCCTCCGACCCGCCGCCCAGCACGGCGAGGCGGGGCAGGGAGAGGCCGGCATCGAGGGCGATGGGCTCCGCCAGCGTCCCCTTCGCGGTCAGCAGGCCCTCGGCGCCCTCGATGCGCGCATCCAGGCGCGGGCCGGGCAGGGCGGCGTCCAGCGCCAGGGTCGGCGTGGGTCCCAGCACCGCATCGGCCTGGGCGATGCCGGTGGCCAGCCCTTCCGGCCGCGCCCGCAGCGTGACGGCGGGCGTGGCGAGGCGGCCGGTGACCCGCGCCTCCGCCCCCAGCCGCGTCCAGGCGATGCCGGGCGGCAGCAGGGCGGCGAAGCGGGCGGATTCGGCGACGGAGAGGCGCAGGGTCAGGTCCGGCGTCTCGGTCGGGACGTCCAGCGTGCCGCTGGCCTCGGCGGTGCCGGCCGGCACCTCCAGCCGCAGGCTGCGGAGCGCGAGCGGCGCCGCGGCGGGCTGGTCGAGGTCCAGGGCGAAGCGGGCGGGGAAGGCGAGGGGCGCGAGATCCGGTGGCAGGAGGGGCGCCGCGCTCGCCTCCCCGGCCAGTTGCGCGCCATAGCGGCCGTCCGGCAGCGCGCGGACCGTGCCCTGGGCCGTGGCGCCGATGCCGTCGCCGAGGGCCGCGCGCAGGGTCAGGGCGGCGCCGGCGGCCGGGCCGGCCAGGGTCAGGTTCAGCGAGACCGGCCGCGCCGCCTGGCCGAGCAGGGTGGGCGCCAGCCCGCCCGCGGCCTCCTCGACCGCCAGCGTCGCATCCAGCCGGTCATCGGCTGGGGCCAGGGCCAGGTTGACGGCGACGTTGCCGGCGCGGTCGAGGCGGCGCAGCGACAGGGCGGCATCCAGCCGGCCGGAGGCGAGGCGCGCCTTGCCCTCCGCGGCGAAGGCGGCGGCCTGGCCGGCGACCGCCTCGGCGAGTTCCAGCCGGTCCACCGCCAGCCGGTCCAGCGCCACGTCCACCGGCAGGCTGGGCAGGCTGGGCAGCACATGGTCGGAGGGCGCGGCCTGCGGCGCGGCCGGGGCATTCGGGTCGGCGACGGGCAGGCGTTCCACCCGGGCCCGCGCGGCTTCCAGCAATTCCAGCCGCAGGATGCCGCGCACGAGCGAGGTGGGTGCGAGGTCGAGCCGCACATCCTCCAGCGCCAGCCAGACGCCCTGCGCGTCGGACAGGGTGATCCGCCGCGCCTGCGGCGCCGCCCGCCAGGTGCCGCGCAGCCCTTCCACCTTCAGGCCGGGCACCAGGGATTCCAGCTGCCGTTCCAGGAAGCCCGGCTGGTAGTCGCTGTCCTGCGCCGCGCCGTGCAGCGACAGGCCGAGCAGCAGCAGCAGGCCGAGGGCGAGCCGGCGCATCAGCGGGCCGCCATCAGAAGGACTGCCCGATGCCGACATAGAGGCCGAAGGGCGAGTTGTCCCGCTGCCGGACCAGCGGCACGCCGATATCCGCGCGGATCGGCCCGATCGCCGTGTAGTAGCGCAGCCCGACGCCGGCGCCGACCCGCAGGTTGGAGGTGTCGGGCGCCGAGGAGGTGCCGACCGCGCCGGCATCGACGAAGGCGACGCCGCCGATATCGCCCCAGATGCGCTGGCGCAGCTCCAGGCTCGCCTCCACCAGGCTGGCGCCGCCGGACGGCCGGTTCACCGCGTCGCGCGGGCCGATCGACTGGTAGTCGTAGCCGCGGACCGAGCCGCCGCCGCCGGCATAGAAGCGCTGGTGGCGGGGGATGTTGGGCAGGTCGGCGCCCAGCAGGGACCCGATGGTGCCGCGCGCCGCCAGGATGGTCCGCCGGTTCCCCAGCACGTCCCAGTAGGTGCTGGCGGTGGCGCGCAGCGGGGCGAAGGGCGTGCTCTCGCGGAAGGACCAGGAGGGGGTGAGGGCGCCATTCGCCCGCCAGCCCCGCGCCGGGTCCAGCAGGCTGTCGGTGCCGTCCCAGCGGCCGCCGAACTGGACGCCGGCGATCTGGTAGGGGGTGAGGGTGCCGCCCGGCGGGCCACTGCTGCCGAAATCGACCACCGGCCCCGCATTCAGCGTCAGCCGTTCGGAGAAGCGCCGCTCCAGCAGGGCCGAGGCGGTGACGGCATCGCGGTCATAGGCCTCCAGCCGCTCCCGCAGGCCGAACAGGCTGCCGACGAAGGACCATTCCGGCCCCAGGCCGAGCCCGAAGACCGAGGGGTCGCGATAGGTCCCGCCGATCCGGTAGGTGGACTGGTCGAGCCCGCCATTGGTGCCGAGGCGCGCCACCTCCGCCTCCAGCCGCAGCCGCTCCGCCCGGCCGAACAGGTTCCGGTGTTCCCAATAGATGCGGATGCTGGGGCCGTAATTGGTCTCATAGGCCGGGTTGATGCCGAAGGCGCGGCGCGGGCGCTCGCTGAAGGCGAAGGTCACCGGCAGGCGGCCCGCCTCGTCCAGCCGGTCGGCGGCGCGGGCGCGGACGGACCCGAAGGCGCCCAGCGCCATGAGGTCCCGCCGGGCGCGCTCCAGGCGCTCGGGGCTGTAGCGCTCGCCCTCGATCCGGGCGGCCTGAGCGCGGAGGAAGCCGGGATCGACCCGGGTCATCCCCTCCACCCCCGGCGCGGCGAAGGCGGCGACCGGGCCGGGGGCGAAATTCCAGGCGACATCCATCGTCCGGCGGTCATGGTCCACCGTCGTGGTCCGGTCGGCCACCACCGCCAGCGGGTGGCCGGCCGCCAGCAGCCGGTCGAGCAATTGCCGCTCGGCATCCAGCACCGGCTCGGCCCGGGCGGGGTCGCCCGGCGCCAGGCCGAAGGGACGGGCCGCCGCCTGGTCCACCGCCGCCTGCCCCGCCGGGGTCGTGGCGCGCAGGGTCAGGCCGGCGATCCGGTAAGGGTCGCCCTTCTCCACCTCGACCTTGACGGCCAGCGGCTCCGCGCCGCGGCGGGTGGCGAGGGGTTCCAGCTGCTCCAGCAGGCCGGGGGTGCCGAGGGGCGTGCCGGCCAGGGCGATGCGGCTGCTGCCCGCCCAGTAGCCTTCGGATTGCAGGGCGCGCTGCAGGCGTTCCCGGTCGCCCTCGGCCCGGGCGATGACGCCCGCCGGCGTGGTGGGCGCCGGGTCCTGCAGGGCGACGAGCTGCGACACGGCCCGGAGCGCCGCATCCAGCCGCCCGTCGCCGGTCGGCGCGATCTCCACCCGGTAGGGGAGCGTCTCGGGGTCCGGCGCCGGTTCCTGCGCCACCGCCAGGTTGGCGAGCAGGAGGAAGGGCAGCAGGAGGCGGCGGAGGCGGGCAGGCACGGATGCGGAAGCATTTTCCCGCGGGCCGGTTCCCCGCGGCACGCCGGTTGCGCTTCGGCGTGGCCGCCAGAACCCAAGCCGGGCGCCGATGCCGGCGCGCCAGCCAGGCGCCCGGCCATCCGGCGGCGGCGGCGCATCCGGTGCCGG
>NZ_SMOA01000460.1 GCF_004353985.1 Paracraurococcus ruber
GTGCCTACGCTCAGCGTTGGCCTTGAACGGCAAGGTGGGTCCATCCCCGACAGTCGAGGGCTCGCCATCCTTGCCAGCTTACCCGCCAACTCCAGATCAAGCGATCCATGCAACAACGCCGCGGCGAGGACGAGGTTGGTGGCGTCGCCCTCGGTGCCGAGCAGGAGGTTGCGGCCGAGATGGCCGTCGCTCTTCATGTGGCCGATGACGGGCTCGATGGCGCTGCGGCGGCGCCGCTCGCGGCGGATGGTGGGCGTGATGCGGCGCTTCTGGCCGGAGACGAACACGCGGGTGCGGTCGGCGTCGTGGCCGCGGTAGCCGCGATCGACATAGGCGCGCTCGACCTCGACGCCGGTGATGCGCTCGGCCTGGGCGATCTGGGCGGCGAGGGTGTGGCCGTCGAAGGGAATGCCCGGCAGGGCGCGGGCGCCGAGGACGAACTGCCCGCCGGGCGCGACCGCGTTGGTGGTGGCGAGCGAGACCTTCACGCCGAACTCGTAGCGGGCGTTGGCCTTGCCTTTGCCGATACACTCCACCTCCGGCGCGTGTAGCGAGTACAGCTTGTCGCGGCCGCGGTCCTCGCGCCGCTGCCGCAGCAGCCGGGCGACGAGGCCGAGCGGCGCGGCCAGGGCGGCCTCGGCTGATGCCTTGCCGGCGACCTTGCGGCCGATGTCGCGGAACAGCCGACCCAGCCAAGTCCGCAGTTGCCGGACCTGCCGCTCCGCCTGGCGCCGGCGGCCGGCGTGGATCAGCCTGGCGGCCTCGCGCCGGGCCCGCCTGGCCACCCGCAGGTAGGACTGGCGTAGCCGGATGCCATGCCGCCGGGCCAGACGCGCCAGGATCTCGATGCCGCGGTTCAGCAGCTTGCTGTCGGTGGGGTGCGTCACCGCCTTGGGCTGGACCGTGGTGTCGATGGTCACCCGGCGCAGGTGCTTGTCCGCCACCGCACCGCCGCGCTGCGCGGCCGCCACGCTCTCGGCCAGCAGCAGCTCCAGGCGCTCAGGCCCGATCCGCTGGCGCCAGCGCGTCATCGACGAGCGGTCCAGCGGCAGGGCGTGCTGGAAATGCGTCTCACCGGCTGTGGTGCATGCCTGGGCATTTGCATGTGGGTCGAGGCTGGTGTCGGCTTGCAAAGAGGTGACCTGGCGAGGGCGGGTGATGGCGGCGCGGCGGATTCGGGCAGGACAACGGGCGCGGTACCGGGTTCGGGACTGGGCCGCGTATGACCGGGCACTGACGCAGCGCGGCGACATCACGGTCTGGATCTCGCCGGACGCGGTGGCGGGCTGGCGCTCGTCCGCAGGGCGGCGCACCTTCTCCGACGCGGCGATCAGTGCGGCATTGATGTTGCGCGCCGTCTTTCGGCTGGCGCTACGCCAGGCTGAGGGTCTGATCGCCAGCATTTTCCGGCTGCTGGGAACTGCGCTGCCGGTGCCAGACCATACTACCCTTTCGCGGCGTGGCCGGACACTGCGTGTGGATCGGCGGGCCGCAACTCGTGGCCGGATCGATTTGGCGATCGACAGCACCGGGCTGCAGGTAACTCGGCCGCGCGGCGCCGGATCTGCAGGTTGGCGCAAGTTGCACATCGCCGTTGATCCTGACACCGGCACCATCATGGCCGACGAGCTGACGCGCTCAGATGTGCACGACAGCGTGCCGGTACCGATGCTGCTGGCACGCATCGATGCCGCGCTCGGCCGCGTCTACAGCGACGGCGCCTACGCAGGCACGCCAACCTACCGCGCAGTAGCCGAGCGTCGCCAGGTGCTGCCGAACGCTGAGGGAGTGTTCCGGCCGAAGGCGTCCGACGTGCGCGCGGCTGCCGCGTTCGACCCTCTGAGTGGCCGCGGTCGCCATGCGCTGCGTCTGGCTGGCGATCTCGGCGAGGTGCAGACTCATGGCCTCGGCGCTGACATGCGGCATGGCCAGGGCGGCTGCGGTGCCGCGGGCGGGGCAGACGGCCCCGAACAGCCAGGAGGAGGTATGGCGATTGTCGCGCGGGGCCGGTGGCCGGCTGCCCCGCGCGGCCCAGACATAGGTCAGCGTGCCCTGCTGGCCGACCCGGGCTTCGTCCTGGAACCAGATTTCGAGCGGCTTGCCGCGAGCCGCTTCGGGGAGGGCAGCCGCGACCAGGGCAGCGAAGTTTTTTTGAACGCCTCCTGTGCCCCGGCATCCCGCTGCGGGTGGTAGGGCCGCACCGATACCCGGCTGAAGCCGAGGCGTCGCAGCAGCGTCCCCACGCTGCGCTCGGCCAGCCCGATGCCGAACTGCCGCGCGATCTCGTCGGCCAGGTCGAGACGCCGCCAGCGTACCACCCCATGCCGCTGCAGGTCCGGCCCCTGCCGCACCCAGCCCGCCACGGCGGCCTGCTGCTCCGGCGTCAGCCGGGCCGGCCGGCCCGGCGAGCGGCGATCCGACAGACCGGCCAGCCCTGCCGCATTGTAGCGGTGCACCCAGTCCCGCAGGGTCTGGCGGTCCATCCCGCAACTCGCCGCCGCCTCCGCCCGGCTGCGCCCCTCCAGCACCAGCGCAATCGCCAGCATCCGGTGCGCCGCATCCGCATCCCGCGTCCGCGACGCCGCCTGACGCAAGGCCGCTGGTGAGTGCTCCTCGCGCATCACCCTCACCGCCTCAGGCATGCCAAGCTCCCGATCCGCCGCAAACGCAGCGAATCACACCCGCAGACAGCCAGCGGTCACGGGTGAGTCAGCCTTTCAGACCGTTGGTATGAGGAGACCTGTGCGCGGATGTGTTTGGACGCGACGCGCGCTGGGCTGATTCGCTGCCTGTGTGGGCGAAGGAGGTCAGCATGGCACGGCGGCGGATTGGTCAGGAAAACCTTATTGCGCGGGC
>NZ_SMOA01000461.1 GCF_004353985.1 Paracraurococcus ruber
GCCGCACCTCGTCGATCAGCGGCTCCAGCTCTGCCCACTGCTTGTCGCTCAGAACATGGATACCCGCATTCCCCGTCATCCACCCCAGATAGGAATGTACCTCAGGGCCTAACAGGCCCTAAGCTTTCCATGCACTGGCGACAAAATCGCACAAGCGAAAAAGGGTGGCCCCGTATGTCCCCTAACTCGGGGCCAAGTCACTCCGATACGTTGTACCCATTCCGAACCTAAACAGGCTGCACGTGTTGCGTCGCAATGTCACTGGCCATGGCGCAGAAATTACAGAAAAGTGAGTGCTTGGGCATGAATGCGACACAACAATAGGTTGAGAATGCGGACTTTCGAGAGAACATATCTCTATCCTCTGGATGTCGTCGTTGGTCCGGACGTCATCATCATAACCTGTCCCGACATCCCAGAGATGGTTGCATGTGGCGGAGATGATCTAGCGGCTAGCGTTCATGCAGCGGACGACGTGCTTGTCAGTGTGCTGAGTGGGTACGTCGAGGGTGGGCGTGCGATCCCAGTTCCCAGTCCGGCTGTTGGCCGACCCATCGCCAGATTGCCCACGCAGATGGTCGCTAAGCTCCTGCTCCATGACGTGATGCTGATTGACGGTGTCAGCGACCAGAGACTGGCCGCCTTGCTCGGCGTGGACAGGGACACCGTTCGCCATCTGCGCGCCCCCATGCATAGCAGCACTGTCGGTGCGATTGGTGAGGCGTTCCGGGCCATAGGCTTGCGCCTGGTCATTGCGGCACACAGCGTCGCCGCGACCGAGGACACGGCCGACTGACGCGCCACGACCCGCGCATTGACGATAAATTAATTCACAAATATGCAACCTGTGGTTTGTTGCGCTGGTCGGCCAAACATTCACAATCGGTGTATGGAATGGTTCTGCCTGACCGTCGCAGTCGTCTGGCTGGCATTGGTCGCCGCAACGCTGCTGTAGCGTTAGCCTGCCAACTTGCCGCACCGGGTGATTCACGAATCTGCTAATCGCGATCTTGCTCTCACGCTTCCGTGCGCCATATCCAGCATATGGCCCCGGTCTTTTTAGCCGCTGCTGCTTTTGCTTGGCTGGCCATCGTCGCCGCCACGCTATTGTAACCTCAGCGCTGCTGTCCCATACCTGCCATAAGCGCACCAGCCAGCCGGCGTTCTCTACCCGCAGGTGCACATTTGGGGCGAAGCCATATACAGCGTAGCATTGAATTAGACGCCAAAGCAGAGCCAAGATGGACACCTGTCCATCAAACCCGAAAGGGCAGGCGGCAATGCTGAAAATCAGAAACGGTTATACTAATAATAATCTAATTGCAGCAGATTACATTCTTCTGGTCAGTGGCGGCGGCTCATGGCCGTAAAGAGGCGCAATGTACGCCTTGTATGGACACGGTCGCAGTCTGGAAAATCTGTAATTCTTATAGCTACAGCAGCCGAGTACGACCTAACTATTATGGGCGCCAGCGGTACAACTGCTTGTACTTGGCAAATTCGTCGCGCAGACGGAGCAGTATTTCAGGGGATGGAACCGACCCTAGCAAGCACCATGCAGACGGCGCAGACCGTGTTGGAACGGCTGCTCCGTGGCAGCTGAGGCCCAATCCGACCGCGCCGATACGCGTTGGTAAAGCCGCATGAACGATACGCAGTTGCTAGCGATAATCCTGCTGATCTGGCTCGCGGCGGGGGCCCTTTTCTTCGTCCTAGGCTGATAGGCCGCTCCTGGGCCGGCTGGCTGCTACCGAAGGGGTTGGTCAACCCTTCCTTGAAGGGGCAAGGAAGGGGGGGGCCAGCTGACGAGAGGTCAGCTGGCCATCCACAGCAAGGAGGGGGATCACCTCGCGCTGCGGACAATCTCTTAATAGATCGCAAAAGTTGAATTACAGAGCGAGACCTATCAGGCTGGTGCCTCATAAGTGCGGCGACGCTAGGGGTAGTCCCAGCATGCCTTGCGGGCTGAGATGCCGATCGACCAACGTCTTGGCTTCCTGGGCCGGCTCACCAGCCCGAAACACCCCCCAGGGTTGCATCCAACGGCGAAAATGACATAGGATAGGGTATGTAACATTATTATTTACTTACTGTTTAAGAGATGTCAGAATGATCCGAACCCATGTCTTGGGGGCGGTCTTATGGTTCTGGCTTGGCATGACGAGACATACGGCGACCTTCGCTCGCGTACAGCGGTGCTCGGCGGTCTCTCGTTGTCGATCACTGGTGCTGACGAGGTCTGGCGTTGGCGGGTAAAGCGATGCAACATCGACGTCGCCAAAGGATGGACCCGTACCTTGCTCGGCGCGGAAATCGAGGCCGAGGACGCCGCACGCCAGTATTTTGCCCAATCAAGCAAAACGTGAGGCTGAGTCTTTTGGCATCGTCGGCGCGGTTAGGGCCTGTTAGCTCCTGAGCCAATGGAAGGTGGCGGCGAGGGAGAGGACGCCCAGGAAGGCTCTTGCTGTCTTCTCGTATCGTGTGGCCAAGGCGCGCCATTCCTTGAGGCGTGCCCAGAGGTTCTCGACGAGGTGTCGGTTGTTGTAGATCCACGGTGGGCAGGCGACCGGTGCGTCGGTGCGCTTTGGCGGGATCGCGGGGCGGGCGCCCATCTCCCAGATGCGCTCGCGGAAGGCGTCGGACGCGAAGCCACGATCGCCGACCACCCAGCCCGGCACGTCGGGTAGACAGTCCAGCAAGCCTGGCGCCATCGGCAGTTCGTGCGCTTGGCCGTGTACCGCACCCGGCTCCTTGGACAACTGGTTGGGCTACGCGGCGCGCCTGAAGGTCTCCTCCTGCCAGGCGGCGCGCCTGTCGGCGGGGCTGCGATGGCCGTTCTTCTCGACCAGCCATT
>NZ_SMOA01000462.1 GCF_004353985.1 Paracraurococcus ruber
TGGGGCCGGGCATGCGGCCCGACTCGGCAGCCGGGTGCCGGCCGCGCTCACCCCGGCCGTCCGGATGCGGCGCGCCGGTGCGGCCCGCCCCGGCGGCGCAGGCCCGGGTACAGGGTCGCGTCCTCCTGGCGCCGGCCGGCGGCGCGGGGCGCCTCGCTTCCGGAGTCCGGCCCGGCCGCGAGCGCGAGCAGGGCCGGCACCGAGCCGAGCAGGAGCAGGAACAGCGCCAGCAGGCCGAGCGCCGGGTCCTGGAGCATGGGCATTCCCCTCCGCCCCGCCCGGCTAGCGCCGGTCCTCGCTGCGCAGGACCTGGCCGGTGGCGGCGTCCAGGCGCAGCTTGACCTCCCGCCCGTCCCGGTCGGTGGCCTTCACCTCGAAGCCCTCGCGCTCCCGCTCCATCTCCCGGATCAGGAAGCCCTGGGCCTCCAGCCGGGCGGCGAGGTCGGAGAAGCGCAGCGCCTCGGCCGGCGCGGCGGGCGCGGGCTGGCCGGCGGCGATGCCGGCCCAGGCGGTGGCGCCCAGGGCGAGCCCGAGGCTGGCGGCGAGCATGGTCTGGCGCATGCGGGAACTCCTGCGGTGACGGCCGGCGGCGGGCTGCCGCTGGCCTTGGCAGGGTGATAGCGGGCCCGCGCTGACGGGCCGCCGCGCGCCGCCGTCAGCGCCGCGTCAGCGGCCATGGCGTAAGCGGCGCGCCATGCCGCCCCGCCGCGCCCTGCTCTGCCTGCCGCTGCTGCTCCTGCCGGGTGCCGCCGCGCGGGCCGATGACCGGCGGCGCAGCGAGCAGGACCGGGCCCGCCGGGCGCTGGCTGAGGGGCGCATCCGGCCGCTGTCGGAGATCCTGGCGCTGGTGCAGCCGCAGCTGGGCGGCGAGGTGATCGGGGTGGAACTGGACGAGGAGGACGGCGCCTTCGTGTACGAGATCAAGGTGCTGACCCCGCGTGGCAAGCGGCGGGAGGTGGAGGTGGATGCCGCCACCGGCCGCATCCTGAAGGTGGACGACTGATGCGCCTGCTGCTGGCCGAGGACGACCCGCGCATCGCCGCGCATGTCCGCCGGGCGCTGGAGGCGGCGGGCTACCGCGTGGACCTGGCCACGGACGGGGAGGAGGCGCTGTTCCGCGGCGAGACGGAGGATTATGCGCTGGTCGTCCTCGACCTCGGCCTGCCGCGGCTGGACGGGCTGGCGGTGCTCAAGCGCTGGCGGGCGGCGGGGCGGCATGTGCCGGTGCTGGTGCTGACCGCCCGCGGTGCCTGGTCGGAACGGGTGGAGGGCATCGATGCCGGCGCCGACGACTACCTGCCCAAACCCTTCCGGGTGGAGGAATTGCTGGCCCGGGTGCGGGCGCTGCTCCGCCGCTCCGCCGGGCTGGGGTCGCCGCTGATCGAGGCGGGGCGCCTCGCCCTCGACACCCGGCTGAAGGAGGTGCGGCTGGACGGCGTGCCGGTGCCGCTCTCGGCGCTGGAATGGCGCTTCCTCAGCCTGCTCGCGCACCGGCCGGGGCAGGCCGTGGCGGTCGGCGAGATCGTCGAGCATCTCTACGGCGACGACGATGCGCGCGATGCCAATGCGGTGGAGGCGCTGGTGCTGCGGCTGCGCCGCAAGCTGGGCGCCGAGGCGATCGAGACGCGCCGCGGCCTGGGCTATGCCCTGCCCGCCGCGCCGGCGTGAGGCCGGCGGCCGCACCGCCTGGCCTCCGGCCGGCACCGCCGGCCGAAGCGCCGGACGCCGCCCGCCGCGATGGGATCCGACCGGCGGCGCTGCGCGACGCCGATGGCCACCCGCGACGCGGCGCGCCAGGGCCGCGCGGTGGCCGTCCGGCGGCCGCAGGCACGACCGGCTGGACCGGGGGTCCTGCCCCATGACCCTCGGCATGCATCCGCCGCGCTCGCTCCGCCTGCGGCTCCTCCTCGCCGGGCTCGTCTCGGTCGCCCTCGCCCTCGGCGCCGCGACGGCCGGACTGTCGCTGCTGTTCACGCGGCAGGCGGAACGGCAGCTGGCACGGGAGCTGGCGGCGGTGGCTGAGGGGCTCGCCGCGCAGCTCGACCGCACCGGGCCGGGCGGCGCCTGGGTGCTGGGCGCGGCGCCGGGCGATGCGCGCTACGACCGGCCGCTCTCCGGCGCCTACTGGCAGGTTTCGCGCCCGGGTGGCCCGTCGGTGCTGCAGTCGCGCTCGCTCTGGGACGCCACCCTGCTGCCGCCGGCGCCGGTGGCGGCGGATCCCGACGCGCCGCTCCGCCTCCCCGGGCCGGGCGGCCAGGCGCTGCTCGCCATCCGGCGGGACGTGACCATGCCGGCGCGGCTGGGCGGAGAGACGCTGGTCATCCTGGCCGCCCGCGACGCGGCGGAGGTCGCGGCCGCCGGCGCCGAATTCCGCCGCGGCCTGCTGCCTTTCCTCGGCGTCATCGGGCTGCTGCTGCTGGCCGCCGCCTCGGCGCAGCTGGCGGTGGGCCTGGCGCCGCTCGGCACGGTGCGGCGGCGGCTCGCCGCCATCCGCTCGGGCCAGGCCGCGCGGCTGGGGGAGGCGGGGTTCCCGTCCGAGATCCTGCCCCTGGCGCGGGAGCTGGACGGGCTGCTGGCGCAGCGGGAGCGCGACGTGGCCGCCGCCCGGACCCGCGCCGGCGACCTGGCGCATGGGCTGAAGACGCCGATCCAGGTGCTGCTGGCGGAGGCGGAGCGGCTGGAGGCGGCGGGGCAGGCGGAGGCCGCCGCGGCGGTGGGCGAGGCGGCGGAGGCGATGCGCCGGCATGTCGAGCGCGAACTGGCCCGCGCCCGCCGACTGGGCCGCGGCGCCGGGGAGCGGGCGGCGCCGCGGCGGGTGGCGGAGCAGGTGGCCGGGGTGCTGGGCCG
>NZ_SMOA01000463.1 GCF_004353985.1 Paracraurococcus ruber
GCAGCCGCCCCGCCGGCCGCGCGCGCGATGCCGGCGCCGGGAGGTCGGGACGCCGGCGCGCCGGCCTCATGCGGCGCTGCGCACCAGCCGGCCGGGCAGGGCACCCGTCGCCTCGCCATGGCGGTAGGTGACGCTGCCGGCCACGATGGTCGCGTCGTAGCCGCGGGCGCGCTGCATCAGCCGCCGCCCGCCGCCCGGCAGGTCGCGGATCATGCCGGGCTTCTCCAGCGCCAGAGCATCCCAGTCGATGACGTTGATGTCGGCGCGCAGCCCAGGCTTCAGCAGGCCGCGATCCGGCAGGCCCGCCGCGCGGGCGGTGTCGCTGGTCTGTCGGCGGATCAGCTCCTCCACCTTCAGGCCACGGACCTTGCCCCAATAGGCCAGCAGGAAGCTCGGGAAGCTGCCGTCGGAGATGAAGCCGACATGCGCGCCGCCGTCGGACAGGCCGACGATGGTGTTGGGGTGGCGCAGCAGCTCGGCGCTCGCGTCGAGCGTGTAGTCGGCATAGTTGGTCAGGGCGCAGAAGATGAAGCTGTTGCCGTCATCGGCCAGCAACATGTCGTAGGCGACCTCCTCCGGCGAGCGGCCTTCCCGCGCCGCCTGGGCGGCGATGCTGCTGTGCTCGGGCGGCGTGTAGTCCGGCGGGTCGCCGAAGGGGAACATGCGGGCGAAGGACAGCCGGGCGATCAGCGGAAAATTGCTGCCCTTGAAGCGGTCCTCCGACAGGATCCGCGCCCGCAGCTCCGGGTCGCGCAGGGCGGCGACGCGCTGCTCCAGCGGCAGATGCGCCACCGCCTTGTAGCTCGGCGCGCCGCTGAACGGGTTCTGGCTGCCGGACAGGCCCATCAGGATGCCGATGGGCCGTGGCGGGAAGACCGGGCGGATCGGCACGCCGTCCTTCGCCGCCTGGTTCGACAGCGCCAGCAGCTCCTTCCATACGCCGGTGCGGTCGTGCCGCTGCGTCAGGGAGAAGACCGCGGGACGGCCGCTGCGCTCCACCACGCGGCGGATCAGGCCGAATTCCGTGGCCGCGTCGGGCTGGTTGAAGTCCGAGACGAATTCCATGAAGCCCTTGCCGACGCCGCGCAGCCCGTCGGCGATGCCGGCCAGCTCCTCCTCCTGCGCGCGCAGCGTGGGCGTGAAGTCGCCCTTCAGGGTCTTGTGGCTGATGGTGCGGCTGGTGGAGAAGCCGAAGGCGCCGGCCTCCACCGCCTCGGCCACCAGCCGGCGCATCTCGGCGATGTCGCCCTGGTTGGCGCTCTCCAGCGCCAGCGCCCGCTCGCCCATCACATAGACCCGCACCGCGGCGTGCGGGACCAGCGCGCAGATGTCGATGTCGCGCGGCTTGGCCTCCAGCACCGCGAGGTAGTCGGCGAAGGACTCCCAGCGGAAGTCGAGGCCCTGCGAGAGCACGGGGGCGGGGATGTCCTCGACGCCCTCCATCAGCTCGATCAGCTGCATCTCGGTGCCCGGGCGGACGGGGGCGAAGCCGACGCCGCAATTGCCCATCACCGCCGTGGTGACGCCATGGATGGCCGATGGCGCCAGGTGGCTGTCCCACACCGCCTGGCCGTCGTAATGCGTGTGGATGTCGACGAAGCCGGGCGTGACCAGCCGGCCGGTGGCGTCGATCTCCTCCCGCCCGCGCGGCAGGCCGTCCCCGATGGCGGCGATGCGGCCGCCTTCCACCGCGATGTCGGCCCGGCGCGGCGGGGCGCCGCTGCCGTCGACGATGGTGCCGCCGCGGATGACGAGATCGGCCATGGTCCGTTTCCCTCTGCGCTTTGGGTAGCAGGCTAGGCGTTTTTCCAGCCGGTTCCAAGTATGGCGTCGGGGCATGGCGTCGGGATGCGGGTGGCAGCGGCAGCGGCGGCGCCCCGCCCTCCCGCCCTGGCGGGGGAGGGGGTATGCAGCGCGGTACACGTCACCGGAGGACCGCATGCCCGCCCTCGCCGCGCTCGACCACGCCTTCGAGACCCTGCAGGTGCAGGAGCCGGAGGCGCATATCCTGCAGGTCACGCTCAACCGGCCGGAGCGGGCGAATGCCTTCACCACCCGGATGGGCCGCGAGCTGGTCCAGGTGTTCCAGGCGCTGGAGGCCTCGCCCGGCGCCTATCGCTGCGTGGTGCTGACCGGCGCCGGGGAGCGCGCCTTCTGCGCCGGCGCCGACCTGAAGGAGCGCAACGGCATGACCGACGCGCAATTCGCCGAGCAGCACTACCTGTTCGAGCGGATGGCGCGCGCCGTGCTGGCCTGCCCGCCGCCGCTGCTGGGCGCCATCAACGGCGCCGCCTTCGCCGGCGGGCTCGAACTCGCGCTGTGCTGCGACTTCGCCTATGCCAGCGAGACCGCGCGCTTCGCGCTGACCGAGGTGACGCTGGGCATCATGCCCGGTGCCGGCGGCACGCAGAACCTGCCGCGCACCATCGGGGAGAGGCGGGCGAAGGAGGTGATCCTCACCGGCCGGCCCTTCAGCGCGCAGGATGCGCTGGCCTGGGGCATGGTGAACCGGCTCTGCCCGCCCGGGGAGGTGCTGGGCGCGGTGCTGGAGACGGCGCGGACCATCGCTGCCAATGCGCCGCTGTCCGTCCGGCAGGCGAAGAAATCCATCACCCAGGGACTGCAGATGGACCGCGCCAGCGGGATGCTGTTCGAGATCGAGGCCTATTACCAGCTGATCCCGACCGAAGACCGGAGCGAGGGCATCCGCGCTTTCAACGAGAAGCGCAAGCCCGACTTCAAGGGACGATGAGTCGTACCCGGCCTCGGCGGCAGCGCCGGCCCGGCGCGGCGCCCCCATCCGCCGCCGTCCGGGCGGCGCATGGGCGGGCGCCGGGCGACGCCTT
>NZ_SMOA01000464.1 GCF_004353985.1 Paracraurococcus ruber
CGCTGCCCCTCCCGCCGCGGCGCGCCGTCCTGGCGCGGGCCGCCATGCCGGTCGCCGGGGCGGCCCTGGCGCGGGCCGCGCTGGTGCTGGTGGTGCTGCGGCCGCGGCTGCGCCACCCGCAGCGGGGTCGGCGGGCCATACTCGTTCTCCGCCAGGGGCGGCGGCTCCAGCAGGCGGAAGCCGAGGCCGGCCAACGCAGCCCCCAGCGCATCCGCCTTCACGCCCAGCCGGCTGGCGAGGTCGGTGGGCGGCGGCGCCGGCGCCCGGCGCGTGAGGAAGCCGAGCTCGGCGGCGATGCGCTCCGCGACGTCGAGCCGCAGCAGCACCGGCCCGGCCGGCAGCCAGCCGATCGCCTGGGCGAAGCCGGTGGGCCAGCCCCCCGGTGGCGGGGCATTCTCCTCGCCCTCCGCCGGCTCGCGGATCTGCAGCGCCACGAGGCCGGGCGCGGGCAGGGCGGGCGTGTCGATGTTGCGCGACATCGCCCAGAGCCCGGCGCGCAGCGCCATGGCACGCGGCTTCAGCGCCTCCGGCACGAACAGCGCGAAGCGGCCGGCGCGCACGCCGATGGCCTTCAGCTTCTGCCGCAGGTCCTGGCTGACCGATTGCTGGGTGTTGCCCGGGACGAGCCCGAGATGCTCGCGCAGCTGGAAGGCCGGGCCGCGCAGCGCGCCCTCGGCCTCCGCCTTGGCCTCGATGGTGGTCAGGATCGCCAGTTCCTTGGCGACCAGGCCTTCCATCCACTTGGCCAGCCGGGCGCGCACCCGCTCGCGCTGGGCGCCGTCGAGGAACTCGCTCGCCAGCACCTCGACCAGCGGCTTGCCCGGCTGGTCGCCGGGGCGCAGGCGGGCGATCTCCGCCGCCTCGGCGCCCGGGCTGGTCCAGGTGATGCGGTGGTTCGGGGTCAGCGCGAATACGTCGTCCTTCGCGGTCTCCACCGCGGCGACGCGGCGCGGCATCTCCTCCCGCAGCGCCCGGCGGGCGGCGCGGAGCACCAGCTTGCGCTCCTCCTCCGTCTCCGCCGCGGCTTCCGGGTGGAAGAGGAAGCCGGCGACCTTGCCGACCGGATGCCCCTCCACCACCACCTCGCCCTGGCGGGTGACGGCGGAGAGCAGGTCGTCGCCCTCGGCATCGTCCAGCCGGCGCATCAGGTGGGCGGCGCGGCGATCGACGAAGCGGGCGGTCAGGCGCTCATGCAGCGCGTCGCTGACCGCGTCCTCGGCCTTGCGCGCCTCCGCCTGGAAGCTGGCGGCGTCGCGCGTCCAGTCGGCGCGGGCGGCGACATAGGACCAGACCCGGATATTCGCCAGGCGCGCCATCAGCGTGTCGAGGTCGCCCTCGGTGTTGCCGCACTGCGCGATCTGCCCGGCCACCCAGTCGTCCGGCAGCACGCCATCCTCGGCCAGGTGCTTGAAGATGCGGCCGCAGAGCCGGACATGCGTGTCGTCCGCCAGCTTGCGGAAATCCGGCACCTGGCAGGCTTCCCACAGCAGGCGCACGCGGTTGCGGCCCTGCGCCAGGCCGCGCATCTCCGCCTCCCGCGCCAGCATGGCCAGCGTGATGAAGTCGTCCGCGTCGTTGCCGCGGGCGAGGCCGGGGAAGGGCGGCGGCGAGGACAGGCTGTCGATCAGCGCATCGACGCTGGTGAAGTCCAGCTCGCTGTTCCGCCAGGCCAGCGTCTGCAGCGTCTCGAACTGGTGGTTCTCGATCTTGTGGACGATCTCGTCCGGCAGCGGCGGGCAGTCGCCGGTGGTGCCGAAGCTGCCGTCGCGCATGCCGCGGCCGGCGCGGCCGGCGATCTGCGCGGCTTCCTGCGCCGTCAGCGGCCTTGCCTTGTGGCCGTCGAATTTCTGCAGGGCGGCGAAGGCCACATGGTCCACGTCCATGTTCAGGCCCATCCCGATGGCGTCGGTCGCCACCAGGAAATCCACCTCCCGGTTCTGGTACAGCGCCACCTGGGCGTTGCGGGTGCGCGGCGACAGCCGGCCCATCACCACGGCGCAGCCGCCGCGGCGGCGGCGGATGGCCTCGGCGATGGCATAGACCTCGGCCGCGCTGAAGGCGACGACGGCGCTGCGCGGCGGCAGCTTGGTCAGCTTCTGCGGCCCGGCGTAAGCCAGCTGTGAGAGGCGTGGCCGCGTCTCCACCTCGGCCTGGGGCACCAGCCGTTGCAGCAGCGGGCGGATGGTCTCGGCGCCCATGAACATGGTCTCGACCATGCCGCGGGCATTCAGCAGCCGGTCGGTGAAGACGTGCCCGCGATCGGGGTCGGCGCAGAGCTGGATCTCGTCCACCGCCACGAACTCCACCCGGCGGTCGAGCGGCATGGCCTCCACCGTGCAGGCGAACCACTTCGCCTCCGGCGGGATGATCTTCTCCTCCCCCGTGATCAGGGCGACGTGGCGCTCGCCCTTGGCGGCGACCATGCGGTCGTAATTCTCGCGCGCCAGCAGCCGCAGCGGGAAGCCGATGATGCCGCTGGCGTGCGCGAGCAGGCGGGTGATCGCCAGATGCGTCTTGCCGGTGTTGGTGGGGCCCAACACGGCCTTGACCCGGGCGTCGAACATGGGGGGGTGGGTATCCGGCATGCGGCGCCATGCATGGGCCGGGACGCCGGCCTTGGCAAGCGCCGAGGCAAGGCGGCGCTTGCAGGTGGTTCAGTTCTGAACTAAATGGTTCAGCGTTGAACCATAGCCACGGAGCCCGCCATGCCCCAGCCCCATGCCCGCCCCGCCATCACCCGCCGGCGGCTGCTGCCGACCGCGGCGGCCGGCCTCGTCCTCGTCGCCGCCGGCCCGCGCCTGCTGCGGGCCGAGCCCGCCGACCCGCTGGCGCCCTGGCGCGCCG
>NZ_SMOA01000465.1 GCF_004353985.1 Paracraurococcus ruber
GCAGCCGGGGGACGGCGCGGCCGCCGTCCCGGCAGGCTCGCAGCGCAGCGGCCCGCCGCCCTGCGCCGGGGCCCGGCGTCCCGGCGCGCCTGCGCGGCGCGGGCGTGGCATGTCCGTCACGCGCGTCGAAGCTCCCATGCCGGGCCCCGACTCAGGCATGCGGCACCCACCGAGTCCAGGCAATTCCCGTCCCGCGTCCCGGCCCGGCCGGGGCGGCCGTCCCCGGCCCCATGCCCCGGCGCCGTCGTGCCCCGGCCCCCTGCCCCGGAGCGGCCTCAGCCCCGGCCGTCGCGCCGCCTCAGCGGCACATCAGCACGGGGATGTCGCTGTTCTCCAGGATGTGGCGGGTCACGCCGCCCAGGATCAGCTGCCGCAGCCGGGAATGGCTGTAGGCGCCCATGCAGAGCAGGTCGGCGCGGAAATCCCGCGCCGCGCCCAGCAGGCCGGCGCCGACATCCTTGGTCAGCGGCTTGAACAGCACCGGCTCGGCCTCGATCTCGTGCCAGCGGAGATAGCTGCGGATGCCGTCCACCTGCGGCCCGCGCCGCTGGTACTCGTCGGCATAGAGCAGCCGGACCTCGTTCGCCCGGTGCAGCCAGGGCAGGCTGGCGGCGATGGCGGCGGCGCTCTCGGCCGAGCCGTTCCAGGCGCAGCAGACGCGGGTGCCGATGGTCGCCGGCGCCTCCCGCGGGGCGATCAGCACGGGACGGCCGCTGTCGAACAGCACGGCATGCAGCGCGTCGGAGGAGGAGACGTCCTCATCCGCCTCCGGATGCGGCACGACCGCGAGGTCGTAGAGGCGCGACTGCTGCGCCACCACATCCTCCTCCCGCCCGGCGATGCTCTCGAAGGACAGGGTGGGGCCGTCAGTCTTCAGCGCGGTCTCGGCGCTGTTGGCCAGCGTCACGCCGCCGGAGTGATCGGCGAAGCGTTCGAACAGCGCGCGGACGCGGTTGGCGCGCTCGCCGCTCTCGCGTTCCGTGGCGGCCATCATCTCCTCGATCATGGCGCCGGAGAGGCCCTCCCCGGCCAGCGGCGCGACGTCCCGCGCGTCCACCCGGACATGCAGGCAGTGGACATGGGCGTTCCAGATGCGCGCCACCGACAGGGCGGTGGCGAGGGCGGCTTCCCCGGCGGCGGTGCCGGTGAGGGGCAGGAGCAGTCGGCGGTAGGCCATGGCGCGTCTCCCGGTGCGGGGTTGCGCCAGAATGTTCACCGGCGCGCCCGGCTGGCAAGCGCGGCAAGCTCCCGGAAACAGGAGGAAGGGGGGTTGCAGGGGAGAGGGAGTTCGCTCCCTCCTCCCCTGCGGCCGCGCGTCAGGCGTTCAGGATTTCCTGCGCGGCGCGGGTGGGATCGCCGCTGGCATCCAGCACGGCCCAGGTGACGGGCCCGTGGTCCCGCGCCGCCAGCAGGTCCAGCACCCGCGCATCGGCGTCGGAGGCATCGCCGCGCCGAGCCCCGACCCTTGCGCGCAGGACTTCCGCGGGCGCGGTCAGCCAGAGCCCGGTGAAGGGCGCGCCCGCGGCTTCGATGGCGGCGCGCTCGGCGGGGCGGAGGAAGGCGGCGTCGGCGATGACGGCATGGCCCGCTTGCACGACGGTAGCGGCGGTGGCGGTCAGCTCGGCGAAGACCGCCTGGCTGGCCGCCTCGGCATAGGCTTCGGGCGGCAGGCGCCGCTCCGGCGCGACGCCCGCCTGGCGCTTGCGGATCTCGTCGCTGCGCAGCACCAGCGCGCCCGGCGCGGCGCCCAGGTCCGGCGCCAGGGCGCGGGCGAGGCGGGACTTGCCGGTGCCGGGCAGGCCGCCCACCGCGACCAGGCGGGGCGGCGGCGGCGCCAGCATGGCCCCGGCCCGCGCCAGGTAGGGCAGCCCGGCCTCCGGCCCCCGCGCCCTGCCCATGACATGCGCGCGGATGACGGCGCGCAGCGCCAGCCAGAGCGGCAGCGCGGCCACCAGCCCGGCATCGCCGCCGCGGGCGACATAGCGGTTCAGCACCCGGTTCGCCGCCGCCCGCCCGACCCGGTGGTCCAGGTCCATCAGCAGGAAGGCGAGGTCGTAGCCGGTGTCGATGGTCGCCAGGTCCTCGTCGAATTCCAGCGCGTCGAAGGGCGTCACCCGGCCGTCCAGCAGGCAGAGATTGCCCAGGTGCAGGTCGCCATGGCAGCGCCGCACCCGCCCGGCCGCCGCCCGCGCCGCGAGGATGGGCGCCAGGCGGTCCAGCCAGCCCCGCGCGGCGGCCTCCAGGGCGGCGATGCCGTCCGCCGGCAGGCCGGCGGCGCGGCAGGCGGCCAGGTTGCCGGCCAGCACGCGCGCCATGGCCGCCGGCGCATCCACGCCGCCCGCGGGCGGCAGGCCGGCATGCAGCGCGAAGGCGGCATCGGCGATGGCGTCCAGCAGCGGCGCGTCCAGCCCGTCCCGCGCCGCGACGGCATCGAGGAAATCCGCCGCCGGCACCGGCGCCATGCGCAGCACCCAGTCCACCACCTCGCCGTCGCCGCCGAGCGCCAGGCCGCCATCGGCGGCGCGGGTCACCGGCAGGATGTCGCGGTAGAGGGCGGGGGCGCCAGGCCGGTTGATCTCCAATTCGCGGCGCAGGAAGCGTTCCCGCGCCGCGAGGGTGGAGAAGTCGAGGAAGCCGAGCGCGACCGCCTTCTTCAGCTTCCAGGCCGTGTCGGGCCCGACATAGACGGCGGAGATATGCGTCTCGACCGGGTCGGCGCCGGCGAGGCGGCGGAGCAGCGCCGCGGTTGCCGCCTGCTCCGCCGGGATCATGCGGCGGGCACCGGGCGGCGGCGCGGGCCGCCCGGCCGGCCGCGGCCGGCGGC
>NZ_SMOA01000466.1 GCF_004353985.1 Paracraurococcus ruber
GCCCCGCGCGAGGGCCGGCCGGCGCATGCTGCCGGGCCGGTCTTCCGCCGGGGAACGCCGGCGGCGGCCGCCCTCCTCGCCGGCATCGAGGCGGGCGCTGGAGGCGGTGCGCGCGGCGATGATCCGGCAGAACCGGGAGGATAGGCTGGCGCTCGATGCCCGCTTCACCGGGCTGACGGACCGGCTGGAAGGGGCGGTCCGCGACCGCCGCGCCCTGCGGGGCGGATCGCGGGGCGTGCCGCCGCCCGACCCGCCATGGCCTGGAGCGGCCCGAGCGTGCAGAAAACCGCGCAGGACGCCCTGGCGGCGATCTGCCTGCGGCGTGACCGCCGGCCGCCGTCGCGCGAAGAGCAGCAGGGAGGAACCGAGGCATGCTGGATGTGCCGCCCACGATCCGGGCGCAATGGCCCTTCGCCCCGCGCGAGGCGCGGGTGAATGGCTGGCGGATGCACTACGTCGACGAAGGGGCGGGCGACCCCGTGCTACTGCTGCACGGCAACCCGACCTGGGGCTTCCTGTACCGGGAGGTGATCCCGCCGCTGGTCGCCGCCGGCCACCGCGTCATCGTCCCCGACATGATCGGCTTCGGCCTGTCGGAGAAGCCGGCGCGGGAGCAGGCGCATTCGCTGGACGGGCACATCGCCAACCTGGTCGCGCTGGTGCGGCGGCTTGGCCTGACCCGCGTGACCTATGTCTGCCATGACTGGGGCGGGCCGACCGGGCTCGGCGCCGCGCTGGCCGACCCGGCGCGGGTGCGGGCGCTGGTGGTGATGAGCACCTGGGCCTGGCCGATGCCGCCGGCCGAGTTCCACACCCGCCTCTTCCCCTGGCGGATGATGCATGCGCCGCTGGTCGGCCCCTACCTGATGGGAAGGCACAACGTGCTGGCGGGGCGCGGCGTCTATCTCTCGGTGGTGGACCGGGAGAGGTTCCGGCAGCGCGCCCAGCCGGCCTATGAGGCGGTGCTGCCGGACCCGGCGACGCGGCTGCTGACCTGGACCTGGCCGCGCTGGATCCCGCTGGACGACACCGCCCGCGCGCTGGACCGCTTCGCCTGGCTGGAGCGCGAGCTGCCGAAGCATGACTGGCCGGCGATGATCCTCTGGGGGCGGGAGGACGAGGTGTTCGACGCCGCCACCTTCGCCGCCCGCTTCAAGGCGCTGCTGCCGCGGGCGGAGGGGCCGCACCTGGTCACCGGCCGGCATTTCCTGCAGGAGGATTCCGGGCCGGAGATCGCCGCGCTGGTCGCGGAGTTCCTGGCCCGGCTGGCCGGCGCGGAGGCCAGCGCATGAGCATGGTCGCGATCG
Organism: Paracraurococcus ruber; assembly: GCF_004353985.1. Classification (GTDB taxonomy): domain Bacteria; phylum Pseudomonadota; class Alphaproteobacteria; order Acetobacterales; family Acetobacteraceae; genus Paracraurococcus; species Paracraurococcus ruber. Next base: position 1,308 of record NZ_SMOA01000466.1, read on the forward strand.
TCCCGGCGCCGGACATGGCCGGGCACCGCCTGGCCTTCCTGCTGGCGGAGGACCGGGTCGGCCACTATCCGGAATTCCGCGCCGCCCTGGTCCGCGCCTTCGACCTGGACCGGGTCGGGCTGGCCGCGCCCGGCTACCTGCGGGCGCCCTCCGGCCAGGTTCATGCGCTGGTCTTCCTCGGCCGCAGCGGCGAACCCTTCCCGAGCGGCGTCGAGATCCAGGCGGTGGTCCCGGCGCTGGAACCGCTGGACGAGGAAGCCACCGACCGCGACCTCTGGGCGATCCTGCGCTGGCTGGTCGCCGAGACCGGCGGGCCCTGGCGGGTGGAGGAGCTGGACGCGACCGGGCGGCTGTACCGCATCCCGGCGGCGCGGGATTGAGGGAGGCTCTGCCTCCCTCAAACTCCCTCCGCCAGGGGTCAGGCGACCCCTGGACCGGCCTGAGTCGGACTCGTGCCGGCGTCCGGGGCCTCGCCTGAGGCCCCGACGGGGGAGGGTAGGGGAGGCGGCGGCGCCCCCTCCCGTCGCACGCCTCATCCGGCCGCGCGGTTCAGCGCCCAGTCATAGGCATAGCCTGCGATGCCCGGCGCGGTGCGGATGGCCGCGGCCTGCGCCGGCCCGGCATGCCGCAGCAGGTGCGGCACGACGCCGCCATCCGGCTCGAAATCGGCGGCGAACCAGTTGTAGATCGCGGAGAGCAGCAGCCCGTCCGGCCGCACGGTCACCCCGCGCGGATGCGCGACATAGGCGCGCGCGGCGGCCGCCAGCATCGCTTCCCGCCGCGCCGGGGTCAGCGCCTCCTCCGGCAGGTCCGGGCAGCCGAGCGAGGCGCAGTTCACCACGTAGTGCACCCGTGGCTCGCGCCAGATCGGCCGCAGGATGCGGTGCTCGATGTCGTTCAGGGTCAGCGCCTCGCCCTCCACCGTCACCACCTGCGCGTCCCAGGGCCCGCGCAGGAAGATCCCGCCGGAGAGGTTGATGTCGCGGATGCTGGCGACGCCCGGCGCGTGCAGCACGGTGCGCATGGTCAGGCCGTTGTAGAGGTTGACCCAGAAGCAGAACTGCTCGTCCCGCCGCAGCGCCGTGACCCGGGTGGCGGCAAGGCCGGAGAGCCAGGCCTCCAGCGCCTGCCGGTCGGCGGGCGTGACGCCGGCATAGTCCACCCGGGCGATGCCGTCGGCGCCCGGCCGGCGGTAGCGGCGCAGGAAACCCGTCCAGGGCGCGTGGTCCACGCTGTGCGTCGCCGCCTCGTCATGCCCGGACCAGCGCGGCCAGAGCCGGGCGCGCGGCGCGAACAGCGCCTCCAGCCCCCCCTGCGCAGCGACGGGGCGCGGCAGGGCGGCGAGGCCGAGCCAGGCGCGGCGGGACATCATGCGGGTGTGCTCCCCGGGGGTGGCGGCGCGGCGGCCCGCGCCGCGGGCAGGCCCGACAGCCCGCGCTTCAGCGCCCCGGTCGGCGGGGCGGGGCCGGGCC
>NZ_SMOA01000467.1 GCF_004353985.1 Paracraurococcus ruber
GCGTGGCGGCGGACGCGGCCCGGCCGGCCCGGCCGGCGGCAGGCGCGTCGAGACGGCCCCCGCGCCCGCCGCCGCAGGGCGGCTTGACCCCGCCCCGGCTCCGGGATTATCCGGACGGTGGCGGCCCGGCCGCCCCTCGCGATTTGTCCGGCCAGCTTGCGGCGAGGTCCCGTACGGGCGCCCCTTCCAGGGGGCGAAAACAAGCGCGCTAAACGGCCGCCGGGGGTGACCCGTCGCCCCCGCCCCGTTCATCGGGCCGGACGCCGCGTCGTACCCGAAGGCCCGCCCGGATGCCGAAGTCCCTGCCGAACCGCCCGCTCCGCCCCGCCACCCTGCTGGCCCGCGGCGGCACCATGCGGAGCAACCACGACGAGACGGCGGAGGCGCTCTTCCTCACCTCCGGCTTCGTCTACGACAGCGCCGAGCAGGCCGAGGCGACCTTCGCCGGCACCGCCACCCACTACCAGTATTCCCGCTTCGGCAACCCCACCGTGGCGATGCTGGAGCAGCGCCTGGCGCTGCTGGAAGGCGCCGAGGCCTGCCGGATGACCGCGACGGGCATGGCCGCGGTGCATGCCGCCATGCTGTCGCACCTGAAGGCCGGCGACCGCGTCGTCGCGTCCCGCGCGCTGTTCGGGTCCTGCCATTGGATCGTCTCGACGCTGCTGCCGCGCTACGGGATCGAGAGCGTCTTCGTCGATGGCGGCGACCTGGCGCAATGGGAACGGGCGCTTGCGGCGCCGACGGCCATGGTGCTGCTGGAGACGCCGTCCAACCCGATGCTGGACCTGGTCGACCTGCCGGCCGTCGCCGCGCTGGCGCACAAGGCGGGCGCCGTGGTGGTGGTCGACAATGTCTTCGCCACGCCGCTGCTGCAGAAGCCGCTGACCCTGGGCGCGGATGTCGTCGTCTATTCCTGCACCAAGCACATGGACGGCCAGGGCCGCGTGCTCGGCGGCGCCGTGCTGGGCAGCAAGACGTGGGTGGATGAGGTGCTGCAGCCCTTCATCCGCAACACCGGTCCCTCCCTCTCGCCCTTCAACGCCTGGGTGATCCTGAAGGGGCTGGAGACGCTGGCGCTGCGGGTGAACGCGATGTGCGCCAGCGCCGCCGCGATCGCCGATTTCCTGGCGGGACGGCCGGAGGTGGCGCGCGCCCTCTATCCCTTCCGCGCCGACCATCCGCAGCAGGCGCTGGCCAGGGCGCAGATGACCGGCGGCGGCACGGTCGTGACCTTCGAGCTGGCCGGCGGCAAGGACGCCGCCTTCCGCTTCTGCAACGCGCTGCGGCTCGTCGACGTCTCCAACAACCTGGGCGACAGCAAGTCGCTGGTCACCCACCCGGCCACGACGACGCATATGCGCATCGGCGCGGAGGAGCGCGCGCGGCTCGGCATCACCGACGGCACGATCCGGCTCTCGGTCGGGCTCGAGGATGTCGCCGACCTGATCGAGGACCTGACGGAAGCGCTGGAGGCCGCCGGCGGCGCGGTCGCGCGCGCGGCGGAGTAGGCGCGCGCGACAGGCCGGCTGAAACATGGCCGCGGTGGCGAAGGCCCCGCGGCCTGTGGCAGTGTCACTCGCCAAGACCACCGGGAGGAAACCGCCTGCATGGCCCTCGAGACCTGGACCGCCTTCGCGCTCGCCTCCCTCGCGCTGCTGCTGATCCCGGGCCCGACCATCCTGCTGGTCATCGGCCAGTCGCTCGGCGCCGGGCGGCAAGGCTCCCGCTGGCGCGGCGCATGGCGCGACGCGCTGCCGCTGGTCGGCGGCGTCGCCCTCGGCGACCTCACCGCCATGTCGCTGTCGCTCGCCGGGCTCGGCGCGCTGCTCGCCGCCTCCGCCACGCTCTTCACGCTGCTGAAATGGGCCGGCGCGGCCTATCTCGTCTATCTCGGCATCCGGCTCTGGCGCGCGCCGGCGGACGCGGGCGCGGCGCCGCCGCCGGGGCCCAGGCGGGCCTGCCGCGACGCCTATGTCGTGACCGCGCTCAATCCGAAGAGCATCGCCTTCTTCGTCGCCTTCGCGCCGCAATTCCTCGATCCGGCGCGGCCCTTCCTGCCGCAGGCGGCGCTGCTGGTGGCGACCTTCGTCGGCCTCGCGGCGCTGAACGCCATGGCCTATGCGCTGCTGGCCGGCCGGCTGTCCGGCGCGGTGGCGCGGCCGGCGGTGCGGCGCGGGCTGAACCGGCTGGGCGGCGCCATGCTGGTCGGCGCCGGCCTGGCCACCGCCGCCATGCGCCGGACCTGATGCCATGGCCGAGAACCGCAGCCCCGCCTGGACCGCCGTGACGCGCGAAGTGCGCGTCACCGTCCGCACCTACTTCCTCGCCGACCAGTCGGAACCCGATCGCGGCCATTTCGCCTGGGCCTACCGCGTCACCATCGCCAATGAAGGCCGGCGCACGGTGCAGTTGCTGAAGCGCACCTGGCTGATCACCGATGCGCAGGGGCGCACCCAGCGGGTGCATGGCGACGGCGTGGTGGGGGAACGCCCGGTGCTCGATCCGGGCGAGAGCTTCGAATACACCTCCGGCACGCCGCTGGCGACGCCGTCCGGCTTCATGCGCGGCCTCTATCACATGGTGGCGGTCGAGAGCGGCGAGAGCTTCGACGTGGAGATCCCCGGCTTCAGCCTGGACAGCCCGCACCAGCCCAGCGCGGTGCACTGAACGGGACCGCCGGCGCGGGGGCGGGTCCGGCCGCGGCCCGGGACCGTCGCCGCCTCTGGCAGGGCGGCTTGCGGCGGCGCGGCGCCTGGCCGGCGGCGCCGGACGCG
>NZ_SMOA01000468.1 GCF_004353985.1 Paracraurococcus ruber
CGCTGGCGGCGCTGCTGCGGCGCATCGCGGGCGACGCGTGACCGCGGCGCGGCGGCCGGCGCGGCCGGGCGCCCGCCCCGCCCTGCCCTATTCCTCCCGCAGCGCCTTCCGCATCCCGTCCAGCAGCGGGCTGACGAAATAGTCCAGCGGGCTGCGGGCGCGGCCGAGGATCAGCACATCCGCCGGCATGCCGGGGGACAGCGCGACCTCCGGCGGCAGGTCGCGCAGCGCCCCGTCCTCCAGCCGCGCCCGCACCAGGAAGAAGGGCTGGCCCTGCGGGTTCACCTGCCGGTCGGCGCCGACATAGACCAGCTGCCCCGGCAGCGGCGGCACCTTGCGGTGCGGGAAGGCGGTCAGGCGGACATTCACCCGCTGGCCGACCGCCACGCGCTCGATCTCGGCGGGGCTGACCGCGGCTTCCACCAGCAGCGCATCCTGCGCCGGGACGATGTCCAGCACCGGCTGCCCGGCGGTGATGGAGCTGCCCGGCGTGAAGAAGCGCAGGTCGGTCACCACGCCATCCTCCGGCGCCGTCACCACGCTGCGGCGCAGCAGCTCCTCGGCCGCCGACAGCCGGGCGCGGGCATCCGCCAGCTCCGTCACCGCCGCCTGCATGTCGAGCGCCGCCTCGTTGCGCCGCGTGCTGGCCAGGTTCAGCAATTCCAGCTCGGCCTGCGCCACCGCCTGCGCCGCCTCCGCGGCGCGCGCCTCCAGCTCCCCGACATTCCCCTCCTGCTCGGCGATGGCGCGCTGCAATTCCATGTGGCGCAGCCGCGTCGCATAGCCATTGGCCAGCAGGTCGCGCACCCCGGCCAGCTCCTGCCGCAGCAGCGCCAGCCGCGTGCCGGTCGCCTGGATCTGCGCCCGGCTGGCGGCGATCTGCTGGTGCAGCTGCGCGATGCGGCGGCGCTGCACCGCGACGCTGCCCTCATAGCTTTCGCGGCGGGAGGCGAAGAGGGTGCGCTCGGCCGCCAGCAGCGGCGCGGCGATCGCCGGCGGCGCCAGGCGCTGCAGGCCCTCGGGGAACAGCAGCGCCGGCGCCTCCTCCATCTCGGCCCGCAGGCGGATGCTGCGCGCCTCGGCCGAGACGATGCGGATCAGCGACTGCTCGACCAGGGCGCGGGCCTGGCTGTCGTCCAGCAGCAGCAGCACCTCGCCGGCGGCGACCGGGGCGCCTTCCCGCACCCGCAACTCCCGCAGGATGCCGCTGTCGAGCAGCGAGACGGTCTTGCGCTTGCCCTGCGCGACCAGGGAGCCGGCGGCCGGCACGGCGCTCTCCAGCCGGGCGATGGCGGCCCAGCCCAGCAGCCCGCCGAAGCCCAGCAGCACGACGGCGAGGCTGGCCAGCGCCAGCCGCCGCAGGGACGGTGCCTCGAAGGGCGACGGAACCACGAGGTCAGCCTGCATCCGTCCCCTCCCCCGGCGCGGCCCCGCACGCCGACCGGTCCCGCGGTCCCTGGTCCCCGGCGGGCGGCAATTCCACCACCCGGTCGGCGATGCCGCGCAGCCCGGCGCGGTGGCTCACCGCCAGGATGGCGGCGCCGCGGGCGCGGGCGGCCTGCAGCGCCGCCGCCAGCACCTGCTCCCCGGCGTGGTCGAGCCCGGCATCCGGCTCGTCCAGCACCAGCACCGGCGGGTCGCCGAACAGCGCGCGCGCCAACGCCAGGCGCTGCATCTCGCCGCCCGAGAAGGCGCGGCTCAGCGGCCCGATCGCCGTCGCATAGCCGCGCGGCAGGCGGCCGATCGCCTCATGCAGGCCGGCGGCGCGGGCAGCCGCCACCAGCGCCTCCGGCGTGGCCGGGCCGAAACGGGCGATGGTCTCGGCCACCGTGCCCTCCATCACCTGCGGCCGCTGCGGCAGCCAGCCGATCCGCCCCGCCCAGGCCGCCGCCGGGGCGGCGAGGCCGGCGGCGAAGGCGCGGCCGGACGCCGGCGGCAGCACCCCGGCGGCGATGCGCAGCAGGCTGGACTTGCCGCTGCCATTCGGCCCAGTCAGCAGCACCATCTCCCCCGGCGCGACGCTGAGGGAGAGGCCGGCCAGCACCGCCTGCTGCCGGCCCGGCGGGTGGATGGCGATCGCCTCCAGCATCAGGCCGGGCGATGGGTCCATGCCGCCCGGGGCCGCGCCCTGCGGCGGCGGCCCGGCCTCGGTCCGCGCCAACGCCGCCGCGACCCGGTCCCAGGCCAGCCGCGCCCCGGCCACCGCCCGCCACTGCGCCAGCACGGAATCGAGCGGCGCCAGCAGCATGGCCAGCAGCAGGTTGGCGCCCAGCACGGCGCCCGGCGTCGCCTCGTGCCGCAGCACCAGCAGCGCGGCCAGCGTCACCGCGCCAGCCTGCAGCAGGCCGCGCAGCAGCCGGGCCGCGCCGGCCCAGCCCTCCCCCCGGCAGGACGCCGTAGCCATGGCGTCCAGCGCCGCGCCCTGCCCGGCCCGCCAGCGGGCGGCGATGGCCGGGCCCATGCCCAGCCCGTCCCGCACCGTCTCGTCCCGCAGCAGGCCGGCGGTGCCGCCGATGGCGCGCTCCATCCTCTCCTGCGCCTGGGCCAGGCGGGGCCGCGCCGCGCCATCGGTCAGCAGCGCCAGGGCCAGCAGCGCGCAGGCGGCGGCCAGGCCGTACCAGCCCAGCGCCGGATGCAGCAGGAACAGCAGCGCCAGCAGCAGCGGGCCGAGCGCGAGGTCGAGCGGCGCCGCCGCCCCCGGCCCGGCGAGAAAGGCGCGCAGCGCCTGCAGGTCGGCCAGCGCCTGGCCGCCGCCCCGCAGGTCGCCGCCCACGGC
>NZ_SMOA01000469.1 GCF_004353985.1 Paracraurococcus ruber
GCCGACCCGGCCGGCAGCCCCGCCGGGCCGGGCTCCGGCGGGCCGGCCAGCCCGCCAAGCTCGACCAGCAGCCGCAGCACCTCCACCCGGCCATGCGATGCGGCCAGCGCCACCGGGTCGCATTCCCCCGCCTCGGCCGGGGCCGCCAGGCCCGGCTCGGCCCGCAGCCGGTCCTCGACCATGGCCGCGTCGCCGTCCCGGATGGCCTGTTCGAACCGGGCGTCCTGCATCGATCACCTCTCCTGCCAGGGGAGAGGCGAGAACGTCACGACCCCCGGTAGGTTGTGTAGCCATAGGGGGAGCAGTTCAGCGGCACGTGGTAGTGCCCCTGCCCGGCCTGCAGGGTGACCCGCACCGGCACGACATCGAGATAGGGCGGGTCCTGGGTCAGGCCGGTATCGGCGAAATAGGCGCCGACATGGAAGCGCAGCTCGTAGCAGCCGGGGACGAAGCCGGCTTCCGGCAGCAGCGGCTGGCTGGCGCGGCCATCGGCGTTGGTGACGGTGGTGACGACATGCGCCGGCTCCGGCGCCAGGCGCCAGAGCTCGACCGTCACCCCGGCGCCGGGCCGGCCGCGGGCGGTGTCAAGGATGTGGGTGCTCAGGTAGCTGTCATGTGCCATGGCGGGGTCCCTCCGTCCTTCGCGTCCTATCATGGCGCGGTCGCGGGGTCCTTGACGGCCCCGGCCCGCGCGCGCTTCAGCGGCGGCAAGCAATGGGGGAGTGTCGGGATGGGCACGGTGGTGGCGCCGAACGCGGTGGCGGCGGTCAGCGAGGCGCGGCAATGGGACCGGCTGATGGCCTTGGCGCGGATCGGCGCCTTCGCCGGCGCCGATGGGTCGCCGGGCGTGAACCGCCCCTGCCTGACGCCGCTGGACCGGGAGGCGCGGCGGCTGCTCATCGGCTGGGGCCAGGCGATCGGCCTCGCCGCCTCGGTGGACCCGCTGGGCAACCTCTTCCTCCGGCGGGAGGGGACGGAGCGGGGCCTCGCCCCGGTGCTGGCCGGCAGCCACATGGACAGCCAGCCGGCCGGCGGCCGCTTCGACGGCATCTGGGGCGTGGTCGCGGCGCTGGAGGCGGTGCAGGCGCTGCACGAGGCGGGGCAGCGCACCCGCCGGCCGATCGAGATCGTCGCCTGGACCAATGAGGAAGGCGGCCGCTTCGCTCCGGGCTGCATGGGCAGCATGGCCTATGCCGGCTTCAAGCCGGCCGGCAGCTGGGACGCGGTGACGGATGGCGACGGCATCCGCTTCGGCGACGCGCTGCGGGAACACCTGCGGCTGGAAGCCGACCTGCCGCGCCGCCCGCTCGGCGTGGTCGAGGGCCCGGCGCCGCATGCCTATGTCGAGGCGCATATCGAGCAGGGGCCGGTGCTGGAGCGCGAGGGGCTCGACATCGGCATCGTCACCGGCATCCAGGGCAGCCGCTGGTTCCTGGTGGAGCTGACCGGCGAGAGCGCGCATGCCGGCACCGCCCCCGTCTCCCTGCGGCGCGACGCGGTGCAGGACATGGTCCGCGCCATCACCGCGCTGAACGCGCTGATGGAGGACCCGACCGACGTGCTGCGCTTCACCGTGGCGCGGATCGAGGTCGCCCCCAACAGCTCCAACAGCGTCGCCGAGACGGTGCGCTTCACCATCGACTTCCGCCACCCGGACAAGGCGGTGCTGCTGCAGCGCGGCGACGCCATCGACGCGACGATCCGCGCCGCGGTGCGGAATTGCGACGTGACGGTGACCGAGCGCTTCCACGCCCTGCCGGTGGAATTCGCGCCCGAGGTGACGGAGGCGGTGGCCCGCGCCGCGGCGGCGCAGGGGCTGGGCGCGCGGCGCATGCCCTCCGGCGCCTTCCACGACGCGCAGTTCATGGTGCCGCTCTGCCCGACCGGCATGATCTTCGTCCCCAGCCGCCGCGGCATCAGCCACAACCCGGCGGAGTATTCCTCGCCCGAGCAGCTGGCCCGCGGCGCGCGGGTGCTGGCGCAGGTGCTGTGGGAGCTGGCGAGCGGCTGAAGCGGTTGCCGTTCGCCAAGGCGCAGGGCAACCGCTCCAGCCATTTGGATCCACGAGCATCTTCACCCGCGCAGATGCGTCCTCCCGAGCGGGATCTGCGCTAGGTCGGCCCGCCTGGCCGCCTGACCGGGCGCGCCCCGCCTGGCCATCGGGTGCGGGGCCGGCGGCGTGCCCGGTGCCGCGGGCCGCGGTCGTCAGCCCGCCGGGTCGGTCGCCGCCTGCCCCGGGGCCGCGATCCGGCTGAAGACCCGGGCGCGGCAGCCGCCGGCGCCCGGCGCCGCCACCTCCCCGGCATCCTGCAGCCCCGGGGAGAGCGCCGCCGGATCGGCCGGCAGCGCCAGGACCGGCGGCTGCGACGGCGGGTGGTAGAGGCCGGGCGGCAGCGCCTCCGGCTGGCCGGCCACCAGCAGCAGCACCAGGTCGGCGCGGTCCAGCGCCGCCCGCAGCGCCGCCGGGTCGGGCACGCTCCGCAACTCCTCCCAGCGGATCCGGCGGCCCAGGCGATGCGCGGCGTGGTTCACCTGCACCGGGTTGAAGCCATCCGTGTTGCCCAGCAGCAGCAGGCGCGGCGTCCCCGTCGCGGGCAGGGAGGGGCCGAGCACCCGCCAGTCGCAGGTCAGGTTCGGCCGTCCCTGCAGCTCCGCCAGGCCGGCCAGCCCGGGCAGCGGCGGCAGTGCCGGCGCGGCCGCGACCAGCAGCGCCTGCACCCCGGCCAGCGCCGCGGCGGCGCCCAGGGCCGGGCG
>NZ_SMOA01000046.1 GCF_004353985.1 Paracraurococcus ruber
CGCGGGGCGCTGCCACGACCTGCGGCGGCGGCCGCCGCCGGGATGGCGCGGGGCCGCGCGGCGCGGCTAAGCTGGTGGGGTGAACATCCTCGCCCCGCCCCGCGCCCGCCTGCCGATCGAGGTCGTGTTCGACCTGGTCTGCCCCTGGTGCTTCCTGGGCATCCGCCGGCTGCGGCGCATGCTGCGCAGCCGCCCGGACGTGCTGGCGGAGCTGATCTGGCGCCCCTTCCTGCTGAACCCGGACCTGGCGCCGCAGGGCGTGCCGCGGCAGGAATACCTGGTGCGGAAATTCGGCGGCGAGGAACGGGCGCGCCGCCTGCACGGCACCATCGCCGAGCTCGGCCGGGCGGAGGGGCTGGAATTCCGCTTCGACCGCATCCGCCGCGTGCCGCATTCGCTGGACGCGCACCGGCTGGTGCGCTGGGCCGGCCGCTTCGGCCTGGCGGATGCGATGGTGGAGGCGGTGTTCGAGGCCTATTTCATCGACGGCGCCGATATCGGCGATGCGGCGGTGCTGGCCGGCATCGCGGGGCGGCTGGGGCTGGAGGCGCCGGCGGCGCGCCGCTTCCTGGCGACGGTGGCCGAGGTGGAGGCGGTGCATGCCGACAACCTCCGGGCGCATCGGCTGGGGATCAACGGCGTGCCCTGCTTCGTGGTGGCCGGGCGGCATGCGATCGCCGGGGCGCAGGAGCCGGAGGTGCTGGAACGGCTGCTGGACGTGGCGCTGGTGGTGGGGTGAGGCACCGATTCTAAGAAGAGATCTTCTCCAAAAATGAATTAAGCACGTCCAAGTCAATACTAAAATCTGAATTCATCCCATCGCTCGGGTTTGCCGCCTTTCCGTGGATCGAGACGTACCTCCCCCGCTTGTGGCAGATGATATCGTAGAAGAAGTCGTCGCCCATAAACTCGCTTGTTAGGGCGAGACACTGAACTCCCTTCGGTGAGAAAGCTAGGTTGCTGAGTCCTGCCCCGAGAACGCCCACCACCAATTTTGCCTGCGAAAAGATTGCTACCTGTTCCTCAAATCGCAACTTTTCGGGTTGGTAAATCTTGAAACCCCATGCCTCAAGAACAGCCATGATCGCATCCTCGTTGAGGAGACGGCGCCGATATCCGGAGCCGCGCGCGATATAGATTTTATCCCCGAGATCTTTCTGTGTGGCACGCGCTGCCACTTGCTTGGCAACTACCTCAAGCGTTGCGATCACGCGTGGTGCTTTGACCCACGGTTGCTTCGTCATTGGGAGAGGATAGATGAGTTTGGGATAAAAGACCGAATCAAAGCTTGTGAACACAACTTGATCCGGGCTTACGCCAAACGACGCGAGCGACTCAAGATACACGGCTTTCATCGGTTCAGGCTCGTTCTGCACAACGAACTTGAGCGCTTGAATGTCAAAGAACTCTGCAACGACACCAACCCGGGGGAGTGACTCGATAATCCAATGGCCGTAGTTGCCATCCCACATTTGTTTAAGCAAAACATGGGGCTCTGTTCCGGCCGTTTTTACACTGCTCGGCGGGTTGTACGCAAAATACCTATCGCCACCGCGAATTTTCATAAAGGAGGCAACAGTGAGGGAGTGATCAGCGTTAATAAGGCTTTCTCGAACTACTTGTCCGTTGGGAGAAATCACTAATCCGCGTCCGTGAACTACGGCGCTTTCAAAAACCGCCACACCTGCTGCGGGGATATTTCTCTCAATTCGATCCTGTGTTGCAAGGTTAAAGCGTTTTTGGAGCCAGTCTGGGCAGTTGACGATCGTCGCTTCAATCCGCGCATAGTCGCCACCACTGTCAGAGCGATGGAAAACTTTCGAACATGCAGCAGCCGGGCTAACCGAAAGCAAATCTGTTAGTGCGGTTTTGTTCCGGACAAAACAAACGAACCCTCGTTCATTTTGAACTGAATGCAAGCAACTGAGCAGGAGGCGCACCGCACCACGATGCTCCGAACTCAAGTGACTTCCGGGAGAGGGCGTTGGCCCTTTTTCTCCAGCTTGAAGTTCGTGAACTAAATCGGCAGGCGATATCGGCGAACCCCCGGAATATCTCGACCTTTCACTAGGGGCAAAGGTTTGCGTGTCTTCAATAATGTAGACGCCGTCAGAATCAACCCATTCAAAAAGCGAAATAAGGGTATAGATTTGCTGTCGCCAAATATGACGGCCATCGTCAATGATGATTTTTGGACGTTGATAAAGTGCGATATTCCTTAATAGGATATCGCTATCTTGTTGACCCTCAAATACAATAATTCTTTCATGCTGCAGGTAAGAGTGCGCTTCCTCAGGCAATGATGGATAAATCAATATGAGTGTTGCTTTTGGGAAATATTCTTTCCAAATTTCTAATGATTTTGTATTTGAGTCGCAGAACTCCACAATGGTGATAGCTTCATTTTTCCATTTTGAAAAAATCTTTTCGTATTTCGCGAGATAGTTATGCACAAGACTCGATTTGTCAGACCGAAGCCGGACACCTATCGGGTCCAGTAGTCCATTCATGTCTCAGACCTTTGGGGATGGATCGGTCCGATGCTCATGGCCTCAGCCACTTTGAACACACTCGGCGCTGATGAAGGAGTGCGCGGCCCCATCCCCACCAGCCACCGCGGCACGCCCCAGGGCCAGACCAGCAGCCGATAGGCCAGCACCGAGGCCAGCGTCGCCCCGACGGTGATCGCCAGCACCGCCCCCGCCGGCGACCAGCCCAGCGGCAGCACCAGCACGCCCAGCGCCAGAACCGGCACATGGTGCAGCACATAGACCGGCATCGTCGCCTCCCCCAGCCAGGCCAGCAGCGCCGATTGCCGCGGCGGGTGCCGGCCGGCGAAGCCCAGCGCCGCCCCCACCGACCCCCAGGCGCAGGCGCCGACCCCCAGCCGGCCCCAGATCCCCGGCCCGGCCAGCGCCACCAGCGCCAGCCCGACCAGCGCCAGGGCCAGCAGTCCCCAGGCCTCCGCCCGCAGCCGCGTCTCCAGCCCCGGCCAGGCGCAGAGCACCCCGCCCAGCGCGAAGAGGGCGGCGAAATAGCCAAGGTTGGGCCAGTCCTGCACCAGGTTCGGCAGGAAGGGCCAGTAGCCGCCGCCGGCCGCCAGCAGCAGGCCGAGGCCCAGCGCCGGCGCATAGGCCAGCGCCCGGCCGGGCAGCCTTGGCCACACCGCCGCGCCCGGCGGCCTTCGGGCCAGCCACAGCAGCAGCGGCAGCAGCGCGACCGAGATCAGGAACAGGTAGGCCAGGAACCAAAGATGGCTCCAGGTCATGAGGTTCAGCCGCGTCAGGTAGCGCGGCAGGAATTCCAGGAAACCGTAGTCGGGCGGCGGCACCAGCCGGAAGCCGCCGATCCGCAGGTCGCGGCCCTGCTGCAGCTCGATCCACTTGATCACCGGCCCCAGCAGCAGGATGCCGGCGAAGAGCGGCACCAGCACGCGCGCCACCCGGTCCTGCAGGTAGCGCCCCGCCGCGCGCCGGCGCAGGGATGCCACGGCCGACCAGCCGGCCAGGACGAAGAAGATCGCCAGGGTGGCGATCCGCATCGCCTCGTAGCCGAGCGTGGCGGGCCACCAGGCCTCGGCCGCCTTGACGTGGTAGCGCGGCTCCTCGGCGAAGATCAGCAGGGCATGCGCCAGGATCACCGCGAAGCAGACCGCGATGCGCAGCAGGTCGAGGTCGGTGCGGCGGGCGGTGGTTGCGGCAGCGGACATGGCGCCTGCATGCCGCAGGCGGTCCCGCTCACGCCAGTGTTATCCTGCAACAACCGCCCGAATTCGTGAGATGTCCGGGCGGGGCGCCGGCTGGCCCGGCTACCGCCTGCGGGGCGCCGCGCCCCACCCGCGCGACCCGCCGGCGCGATCCGCCCGCCGCGACTCGCCGCCCCGATCCGCCCGGCGCGATCCGCGCCGGATCAGGCCGCCTTCTTCTGCCCCGCGACGCGCGCCAGCGCCACCAGCAGGTCCTTGGCGACGCGCACCCGCTGTTCCAGCCCCATCTCCCGCAGCAGGGCCAGCTTGTGGTCGGGGCGCAGCTTCACCAGCCCCTTCTGCGCCGCCACCCAGCCGACCAGGCCGCCGGGGTTGCGGAACTGGTTGCGGAAGAAGGACAGCACCACGCCCTTCGGCCCGGCATCCACCTTCTCGACCCCCGCCTCCCGGCAGAGCGCCTTGATGGCGACCACCTGCAGCAGGTTCTCGACCTCCCCCGGCAGCGGGCCGAAGCGGTCGGCCAGCTCGGCCGCCATGGCCTCGATCTCCGCCTCGGTCGCCAGCGCGCCGATGCGGCGATAGAGGCCGAGGCGGACGGGCAGGTCGCGCACATAGCCCTCGGGGATCAGCACCGGCAGGCCCAGGTTGATGTTGGGCGTCCAGGCGCCGGCCTGGTCCAGCTCGGACCGCTTCTTCCCCTGCCCCGACTTCAGGTCGGCCACCGCCTCCTCCAGCATCTGCTGGTAGAGCTCGATGCCCACCTCCCGGATATGGCCGGACTGCTCGTCGCCCAGCAGGTTGCCGGCGCCGCGGATGTCGAGGTCGTGGGACGCCAGGGTGAAGCCGGCGCCCAGGTTGTCGAGGGTCTGCATCACCTCCAGCCGCTTCTGCGCCGCGGCGGACAGGCGGTGGGTGGCCGGCCAGGTCAGGTAGGCATAGCCGCGCTGCTTGCCGCGCCCGACCCGCCCGCGCAGCTGGTACAGCTGCGCCAGGCCGAACATGTCGGCGCGGTGGATCACCAGCGTGTTCACCGCCGGCATGTCGAGGCCCGATTCGACGATGTTCGTCGCCAGCAGGATGTCGTGCTTGCCGTCGCCGAACTCGGTCATGACCCGCTCCAGATGGGTCGGCGCCATCTGGCCATGCGCCTGCACCACGCGGGCATCGGGAACGATCTCGGCGAGGCGGGCGGAGACCTTCTCCATGTCCTCGAGCCGGGGGACGACGCAGAAGATCTGCCCGCCCCTGAACCTCTCGCGCTGGATTGCCTCCCGCAGCACCACGCCGTCCCAGGGCATGATGAAGGTCCGCACCGCCAGCCGGTCCACCGGCGGGGTGGCGATGATGCTCATCTCCCGCACGCCGGTCAGCGCCAGCTGCAGGGTGCGCGGGATCGGCGTCGCGGTCAGCGTCAGCACATGGACATCGGTCTTCAGCGCCTTCAGCCGTTCCTTGTGGGCGACGCCGAAATGCTGCTCCTCGTCCACGATCACCAGGCCGAGATCAGCGAATTCCACGCCCTTGGACAGCAGGGCGTGGGTGCCGACGACGATGTTGATGCTGCCGTCCTTCAGCCCGTCCCGCACCCGCGTCGCCTCCTTGGCCGTGACCATGCGGGAGAGCTGCGCCACCTCGATCGGGAAGCCGGCGAAGCGGGTGGCGAAGGTGCGGGTGTGCTGGCGGGCCAGCAGCGTGGTCGGCACCACCACCGCCACCTGGGCGCCGGACATGGCGACGACGAAGGCGGCGCGCAGCGCCACCTCGGTCTTGCCGAAGCCGACATCGCCGCAGACCAGCCGGTCCATCGGCCGCCCGGCGGCCAGGTCCTCCAGCACCTCGGCGATGGCGCGCTGCTGGTCCTCGGTCTCGGCGAAGGGGAAGCGGCTGCAGAACTCGTCCCAGACGCCCTCGGGCGGGGTCGCCAGCGTGCCCTCCCGCGTCGCCCGCTCGGCGGCGATGCGGATCAGCTGGCCGGCCATGTCCTGGATGCGCTGCTTGGCGCGGGCCTTGCGCGACTGCCAGGAGGAGCCGCCGAGCTTGTCGAGCGCCACGCCCTGGGTCTCGGACCCGAAGCGGGAGAGGATCTCGATATTCTCGACCGGCAGGAACAGCTTGTCGCCGCCGTCATAGACCAGCCGGAGGCAGTCATGCGGCGCGCCGCTGACCTGCAGCGTCTCGAGGCCGTCATAGCGGCCGATCCCGTGGTCCTGGTGGACCACCAGGTCGCCCTGCTCGATGCCGGTGGCATCGGCGATGAACTGGTCGGCCCGCTTGCGGCGGCGCGGCGGCCGGGCGATGCGCTCGCCCAGCAGGTCCTGCTCGCCGACCACCGAAAGGCCGAAGCCGGTCCCGGTCGCCGTGGCGGGGGCCAGGAACCCCCGCTCCAGCCCCAGCACCGCCAGGCCGACCACGCCCTTCGGCAGCTTCGCCAGGTCGTCGAAGGCCTCGATATCCTGGGCGGCGACCCGGTTCTCCCGCAGGAGGTTGCCGAGGCGGGCGCGGGACCCGCCGGTCCAGGCGGCGACCACCGGCCGGCGGCCCTGCTCCAGCATCGCCTGGGCATGCACGGCGAAGGCCTGGAAGACATTGCCGCCGGTGTTCCGCACCTCGGTGAAGAGGCGCCCGGGGCGGCCGCCCGCCTCCACCCCCTCGGCGCCGTCCGGCATGGCGAAGGGGAAGAAGCGCAGCAGCGGACCGCCCGAGAGCATCCGGTCCCAGGCGGCGCGGGTCAGGTAGAGGCCGCCGGGCGGCGCCGGGCGGTAGGGCACCTCCCCCTCGCTGGTCCGGACCGGCTGGCGGCGGGCCTGGTAGTGGTCCTCCACCATCTCCAGCCGGGCCGCCAGGACGTCGTCGGCCTGGTGGTCCAGGCTGACCGAGGCCCCCGGCAGGTAGTCGAGCAGGGTCTCCATCGCCTCGTGGAACAGCCCGGCCCAGTGCTCCATGCCCGGATGCTTGCGGCCGGCGCTGACCGAGACATAGAGCGGGTCCTCGGTCGCCGCGGCGCCGAACAGGTCCCGGTAGGCGGTGCGGAAGCGGGCGATCGAGTCGGCGTCGAGGAAGACCTCCCCCACCGGGCGAAGCCATAGCTCCGCCAGCGACTCGCCGCTCCGCTGCGTGCCGGTGTCGAAGCGGCGCAGGCTCTCGATCTCGTCGCCGAACAGGTCGAGCCGGACCGGATCCGCCTCCCCGGCCGGGAACAGGTCGATGATGCCGCCGCGGACGGCATATTCCCCCGGCTCCATGACGGTGCCGGTGCGGCCATAGCCATTGGCCTCTAGGAAGGCCGTCAGCGCCTCCGGCTTCACCCGGCCGCCCTTCTTCAGGAACAGGGTGGCGCCGGCGAAGGCGGCGCGCGGCGGCACCTTCTGGACCAGGGCATTCACGGTGGCGACGACGATGCGCGGCCGGTCCCCGGGCTCCAGCAGCCGGGTCAGGGTGGCGACGCGCTCCGCCACGATCTCGGGGTTCGGGGAGACGCGGTCATAGGGCAGGCAGTCCCAGGCCGGGAAGCGCAGAACCTCCACATCCGGGGCGAAGAAGCCCAGCGCCTCGACCAGCCGGGCGGTGCGGGCATCGTCGCGGCAGACATGCAGGACGGGCGCTTCCGTCTCCGCCCGCCGCCGCGCCAGGAGCAGCGCGTCGAAGCCTTCCGGGGCGCCATGCACCGTGAGGCCTGCCGGGCGGCCCCGCCCCTCGCTCGCCCGCCCCTCGCTCGCCCGCATGTCGTTCATCGCGGCCGCAGCTCCTCCGGCAGGCCGGCGCCCGGGCCGGCGCAGTCCACCGCCATCCGGTCCAGCATCGGGGTGCGGCATTCGGCCGGGATGGGGCGGCGGCCGGACAGCCAGTCCGCCAGGTCCACATCCGGGTATTCCAGCACCGCCTCCAGCTCGTCCAGCTCCGCCTCGGTGAAACCGGCGATGTTCGTGGCGACGAAGCGGCCGATCATGAGATCGGCTTCCTTGGTGCCGCGGTGATGTGCCCGGAAGAGCAGGCGGCGGCGGCGGGGATCGAGCGGTTCTGTGTCGGTCGGCATGTCGTCACGAAGGGGTGCCGCTGGCATATAGGGGGCGGTGGGAATCCTGTCAGCCCGACGCGGGACCAGTGGTGGAAGTTGCGTGACCGAGGAGAGAGGTGAGGATCCGCGCCTGGCCCCGCTGCTCGCGCCGCTGGAGAGCCTGCCAGGTATCGGCCCCCAGATCGCCAAGCGGCTGAAGGAGGCGGCGGGCGGCGATCGGGTCCTGGACCTGCTGTTCCATCTACCCGAGCGCTATGCCCAGCGAGAGTTGCTCGATGCGCTGCCTGAAGAAGGCAGCGAGGCCGAGGTCATTTTTCTGATACGGAAAATCACTCCGCCCAGTGCACGAATCTCGAAGAATGGACGGCGCTACATTGAAATTAAAGGAAGAACGTTTCCTTCGGCCTCCGGGTGCTTCTTCATTCTGTCTCTGGTTTACGGACTCGGTCCTGTGGCAGTCGGTTTTATTGATGGCCTTCTGGATCTTGGTGGCTCGCCGATTGCTCTCCGGATCATGGGCGGCTGGCTGGGAAGCGTGGAGGAGCGGCTGCCGACAGCGGCTACGCGGCTGGTATGTGGTCGTTTGCGTGGTGGGCGACGGCAGGGGTACGTTCTTTTCAATCCGTTGGTCGCACACTTGGCTGTTGGAATTCCTGAACTCGAGCCCGTGTGGTCCCTGGTTAAAGGGCTGATGACCGCCCAGGTCGCCCGCAGCGTTGGCAGGGCGCTGGAGCGCCTGCCGGACCTGCCGGAATGGCAGGACCCCGCCCTGCTACGGCGGGAGGTCTGGCCAAGCTTCGCCGCCGCGCTGCGCGCCCTGCAGCAGCCCACGGCGGCGCCGGAACCGCCCATCCGCGCCCGCCTCGCCTATGACGAGGCGCTCGCCGGGCAGTTGGCGCTTGCCCTGGTCCGCCGCCGGGTGCGCCACCGCGCCGGGCGGGCCCTGGCGGGGGACGGGCGTCTCCGCGCCCAGGCGCTGGCCGCCTTCGGGCATGACCCCACGCCGTCCCAGGCGCATGCGCTGGCGGAGATCGATGCCGACCTGGCCGCGCCGCACCGCATGCTGCGCCTGCTGCAGGGCGATGTCGGCGCCGGCAAGACCCTGGTCGCGGTGCTGGCCATGCTGCGCGCCGTGGAAGCCGGCGCCCAGGCCGCCCTGATGGCGCCGACCGAGCTTCTGGCGCGGCAGCACATCCGGACGCTCGACCGCCTGTGCACCCCGGCCGGGGTGCGGGTGGAGCTGCTGGCCGGCAGCGTGAAGGGCGCCCAGCGCAAGCGCGTGCTCGGGGGCCTGGCCAGCGGCGCGGTGGACATCGTGGTCGGCACCCATGCCCTGTTCCAGGAGGGGGTGGAGTTCCGCGACCTCGGCCTGGCCGTGGTGGACGAGCAGCACCGCTTCGGCGTCGCGCAGCGCCTGATGCTGGCCGAGAAGGGCGATGCGGCGGACATGCTGGTGATGACCGCGACGCCCATCCCCCGCACCCTGCTGTTGACCCAGTGGGGCGAGATGGCGGTCAGCCGCCTGTCCGGGAAGCCGGCCGGGCGGCGGCCCATCACCACCACCCTGCACGGCCTCCGGCAGCTGGACCAGGTGGTGGCGGGCGTCGGCCGGGCGATCGAGCGCGGCGCCCGCGTCTACTGGGTCTGCCCGCATGTCGCCGAGAGCGACGTCATCGACATCGCCGCCGCCGAGACCCGCTTCGCCGAGCTCTCCGAGCGCTTCCCCGGCCGGGTCGGCCTGGCGCATGGCAAGCTGGACACGGAGGTGCGGGAGGCGGCCCTGCGCGACTTCGCCGCCGGCCGCACCTCGCTGCTGGTGGCGACCACGGTCATCGAGGTGGGCGTGGACGTGCCCGAGGCGACGGTGATGGTGGTGGAGCATGCCGACCGCTTCGGCCTGGCGCAGCTGCACCAGCTGCGCGGCCGGGTCGGGCGCGGCGCGGCGGCGAGCTACTGCATGCTCCTGTACGACGAGGCGCTCGGCATGACCTCCCGCGAGCGGCTGCTGATCCTGCGCGACACCGAGGACGGCTTCGCCATCGCCGATGCCGATTTCCGCATCCGCGGCGGCGGCGAGGCGCTGGGCACGCGGCAATCCGGCGCGCCGGTCTTCCGCCTGGGCCTGCCGGAGGGCGAGGCGCAGGAGGGGCTGATCATCATGGCCAACCGCGACGCCGCCCTGCTGCTGGAGAAGGACCCGCTGCTGCAGGGCCCGCGCGGCCAGGCGGCGCAGCTGCTGCTGCGGCTGTTCGGCCGGGCGGAGGCGATGCTGACCCTGCGGGCGGGCTAGGCTGTCTCGGCAAGCGGTCCGGCGGTCGACCCGCGCGGGAATCGTCATCCCGGCCGGGCGCATCGGCCAGGCCGGGCGGGCCGGACGGGACGCGACGGGCTGCCGCCTGCGCCTGCCTCCAGGCCAGGATTGGCGTCTTCCGCCGGCGCTCCGCGTCCATGCCGCCCCCCGGATGCAACCGCCGGCTGAGCCACCCCTTGCAAAGCCCTGAGGGGCTTGTACATCGGCCCGCCGTCGGCCCGCGCCCTCCTCCCGGAAGGCATGGGCGGCCGCCGCGCAGGCAGGAACGGGGGGACCGCCATTTGGCCGCGCTGATCGAGATCGAGCGCCTGACCAAGCGCTTCGGCGGCTTCACCGCCGTGGACGACGTGTCCTTCGCGGTGGACCGCGGGGAGGTGCTGGGCTTCCTCGGCCCCAACGGCGCCGGCAAGTCCACCACCATGCGCATGCTGGCCGGCTTCATGCCGCCCACCGCCGGCACGGCGCGCATCTGCGGCGCCGACGTCGTGGCGCGGCCGGTCGCGGCCAAGCGCAGCCTCGGCTTCCTGCCGGAAGGCGCGCCGACCTATCCGGAGATGACCGTCACCGGCTTCCTCGGCTTCGCCGCCCGCATCCGCGGCTTCCGGGGGTCGGAGCTGCATGACCGCGTCGCCAACGCCATGCTGCTGACCCAGCTCGAAGGCGTCCGCCTGCAGCCGATCGAGACGCTGTCGAAGGGCTTCAAGCGCCGGGTGGGCCTGGCCCAGGCGCTGCTGCACGACCCGCCGGTGCTGGTGCTGGACGAGCCGACCGACGGCCTCGACCCCAACCAGAAGCACGAGGTCCGCGACCTGATCCGCCGCATGGCGCCGCAGAAGGCCATCGTCATCTCGACCCATATCCTCGAGGAAGTGGGCGCGGTCTGCACCCGCGCCATCATCATCGCCCGCGGCAGGGTGGTGGTGGATGCCCCGCCCTCGGTGCTGGAGCGCGAGGGGCAGAGCCTCGACGACGTGTTCCGCGCCCTCACCCTCGGCCCGCCGCCGGCGGACGGGGCGGCGCGGGAAGCGGCGTGATGGCCCCGGCCCTGGTCGTCGCGCGGCGGGAGCTGGCGGGCTACTTCGCCACGCCCGTCGCCTATGTCTTCATCGTCATCTTCCTGGTGCTGGCCGGGGCGCTGACCTTCACCCTGGGCGGCTTCTTCAGCCGCGGCCAGGCCGACCTGCAGCCCTTCTTCTCCTTCATCCCCTGGCTGTTCCTGTTCCTGGTGCCGGCGCTGACCATGCGGCTCTGGGCCGAGGAACGCCGGCTCGGCACCATCGAGCTCCTCCTCACCCTGCCGCTGCCGCAATGGCAGGCGGTGCTGGGGAAATTCCTGGCGGCCTGGGCCTTCTGCGGCATCGCCCTCGCGCTCACCTTCCCGCTCTGGATCACGGTGAATGCGCTGGGCGACCCGGACAATGGCGTGATCCTGGCCGGCTATGTCGGCTGCCTGCTGGTCGCCGGCGCCTATCTCGCCGTCGGGTCCGCGCTCTCGGCCCTGACCCGCAACCAGGTCATCGCCTTCGTCCTCGCGGTCGCGCTCTGCTTCCTCTTCGCCGCCGCCGGCAGCCCGGTCGTCACGGAATTCCTCTCGGTGCGCATCCCCGTGCTGGCGGAGGTGGCGCGGGCGCTGTCGGTCGCCGACCGCTTCAACGGCTTCACCCGCGGGGTGATCGGCGCCCGCGACCTGGTCTTCTTCGCCAGCTTCATCGGCTTCTTCCTGTTCCTGAACGCGGTGGTGCTGGACCACCGGAAGGCGGACTGAGCGATGAGCGACGTCCCTCCCGCGCGCCCCGGCGCGCCCCTCCCCCCAGCCCGACCGGGCTCCAGGCGCCTCTGGTCCTCCGCGCTCGGGCTCGCCCTGGCCGGCGTGCTCGCCATTGGCGTCAACATGCTGGCCGACCGGCTGCTGCCGCGCGCCCGCATCGACCTGACGCAGCAGCGGCTCTACACGCTCTCGGACGGCACGAAGCAGGTGCTCGCGGGGCTCAAGGACCCGATCACCCTGCGGCTGTTCTATTCCCGCCGCCTCGGCGCCAGCCTGCCGGTCTATGGCGCCTATGCCGACCGCATCCGGGAGATCCTGGCGGAATACGTCGCCCTGTCGAACGGCAGGCTGCGGCTCGAGGTCTTCGACCCCGAGCCCTTCTCGGACCTCGAGGACCGCGCCATGGCGCTCGGCCTGCAGGGCGTGCCGGTCGACCAGTCCGGCGAGCAGGTCTATTTCGGCCTCTCCGGCTCGAACTTGGTGGATGACGAGCGGTCCATCGCCTTCTTCCAGCCGGACCGCGAGCGGTTCCTGGAATACGACCTCACGCGCCTGGTCTGGGAGCTGTCGAACCCGCAGCGCCCGGTCCTCGGCGTCATGTCGGCGCTGCCGCTGAACGGCGACCCGCGCGCCCTGATGCTGCGCAACCCCGCGCTCGGCCAGCCCGCCGTGGCGATGACCCAGCTGCGGCAGTTCTTCACGGTGAAGGACATCCCGCTCGATACCCAGGCGATCGAGCCGGAGGTGCAGGTGCTGCTGGTCGCCCACCCCCAGGGCATCACCGAAGCCGCGCAATATGCCATCGACCAGTTCGTCATGCGCGGCGGCAAGCTGATCGCGCTGGTGGACCCGCACAGCGAAAGCCAGGCCGGCCGCCCCAGCCCGGGCGGGCCGCCGCCCAGCACCGCCTCCTCGCTCGACCGGCTGCTGAATGCCTGGGGCGTCGAGGCGCCGTCCGACAAGGTGGTGCTGGACCTGCGCGGCGCCTGGCGGGTGCGCGCCGGCCCGGGCGAGCGGGTGCAGGCGGTGGACTACCTCGCCTGGTTCAACCTGCAGGGCGACAGCCTGAACCGCGACGAGGTGGCGCTGGCGCAGCTGGAGCAGGTGACCGTCGCCTCGGCCGGCGAGGTGCGCAAGCGCGAGGGCGCGGCGGTGGAGTTCGTGCCGCTGCTCACCTCCTCCGCACAGAGCATGCTGGTCGACGCCGCGCGGGTGCGGCAGGACCCCAACCCCTCCCGCCTGCTGGCGGATTTCCGCAGCGGCAATACGCCGCATGTCGTCGCGGCGCGGCTGCGCGGCGAACTGGCCTCGGCCTTCCCGGGGCCGCCCGCGGCCGGCCCAGGGGGTGCGCCAGGGGGTGCACCAGGGGGCGGGTCACTGCAGGAGCGGCCGGCCAATCCCGCCGCGCATCTGGCCCGCAGCCAGGGCCCGGCGAACATCGTGGTCGCCAATGACAGCGACATCCTGGAGGACCGCTTCTGGGTCCGGGTGCAGGAATTCTTCGGCCAGCAGGTGGCGACGCCCTTCAGCGGCAACGGGTCCCTCGTCGTCAACCTGGTGGACGCGCTGGCCGGCTCGGACGCGCTGATCTCGCTGCGCTCGCGCGGCGAGAGCCTCCGCCCCTTCGAGCTGGTGGAGGACATCCGCCGCAACGCCGATGCCGAGTATCGCCAGACGGAACGCGCCCTGCAGCAGAAGCTGGAGGAGACCGAGAAGCGGCTGCGCGAGCTGCGGCAAGGCGGCGGCGGCGACCGCCAGGCCCAGGCGGTGATCACGCCGGAGCAGCGGGCGGAGATCGACGCCGCGCGCGCCGAGATCGTCGCCACCCGCCGCCAGCTGCGCGCCGTGCAGCTGGAATTGCGGCGGGACATCGAGGGGCTGGAGACGGTGCTGCGGGTGGTGAACATCGCGCTGGTGCCGGCGCTGCTGACGGCCTTCGCCATCGGCCTGGCGGTGGTGCGGGCGCGGCGTCGTGCGGCAGCGCGGGCGTGAGGAGGGCTCTGCCCTCCTCACACTCCACCCGCCAGGGGTCAGGCGACCCCTGGACAGGCCCGGGTCATCGCCGTGGGAGGGGCCCTCGATGGGGCCCCTCCCACGGCGATAAGTCCATACGGGGGTCCGGGGGTCGGTCCGATCCCCGGCGGGGAAGGTCTGGGAGGATCGGACGCATGCGTCCGATCGGCCCTCCCGGAACCACCCGCAGACACTGCAGGGGAAGACGCGCATGAACCGCCGGACGCTGGTGCTGCTGGGCGGCGCGGCCGCCGCCTCGGTCGCCGCCGCGGTGCTGCTGACGCCGAAGGGCGTGGAGAAGCAGGCGATCACCGATGCGGGCCTCGCCTTTCCCGGCCTCGCGGCACGGCTGCAGGGCGCGCAGCGGATCGAGGTGGTGAAGCCCGACGCCACCCTGGTGCTGGCCCGGCGTGGCGAGGCCTGGGTGCTGCCGGCCAAGGGCGGCTACCCCGCCCGTCCCGAGAAGGCGCGGGAGATGCTGGTGGGCCTGACCGAGCTGCGCCTGGTGGAGGCCCGCACCAGCGACCCGGCGCAGCACGAGCGCCTGGGCGTGGACGACCCGACCCGCCCGGGCAGCACGGCGCTGCTGCTGCGGGTGCTGGATGGCGCCGGCGCGCCGATCGCCGAACTGGTGCTGGGGCGCCGCCGCGTCCGCACCCAGGGCAATGTGCCGGAGAGCATCTATGTCCGCCGCCCCGGCGAGGCGCAGGCCTGGCTGGCGGAGGGGAGGCTGGCGGTCGATGCCGACCCGCAGCTCTGGCTGGACCGCGACATCGCCAACCTGCCGCAGGACCGGGTGCGCCGCGTCGAGGTCAGGCGCGAGGGCGAGCCGCCGCTGGTCCTGGCCCGGCCGGAGGAGCCGGAGGCGCGGCTGCGGATCGAGCAGCCGGAGGGCGCGCCGACGCCTGACGAGATGGCGGTGGACGAGATCGCCCGCGCCTTCGAATTCCTGACTTTCCTCGATGTCCGGACCGAGGCGGAGATGCCGGGCCAGGCGGTGGGCGAGAGCCGCTTCGGGCTGACCGAGGGGCTGGCGATCGTGGTTCGCAGCGGCCTCGACAACGGCGATGTCTGGGTCCGCCTGCGGGCGGAGGGCGAGGGCGCCGAGGTGCAGCGGCTGAACGCCCGCTGGCAGGGCTGGGCCTACCAAGTGGGCGTCTGGAAGCTGAAGGCCTTCGCGCCGCGCGCCGAGGAGCTGAAGCCGCGCGAGGCGGCGGCGCCGGAGCCGGCGGCCGATGACGCCCCCGCGCCGGAGACGCCGCCCCAGGCCCCGGTGGCGCCGCGATGAGCCGGGAATATCCCGACCGGCCCTGGGTCGGCATCGGCGTCGTCGCCTTCGACGGGGCCCCGGGGGAGGAGCGCGTGCTCCTGGTCCGCCGCGGCAAGCCGCCGCGGGAGGGTGCCTGGTCCCTGCCCGGCGGCGCGCAGCATGTCGGCGAGCGGGCCGAGGCGGCGGCACGGCGCGAGCTGCTGGAGGAGACGGGGATCGAGGTCGGGCCGCTGCAGCTGGCCGCGGTGTTCGATTCCATCAGCCACGACGCGGCCGGCGCGGTGCGCTGGCACTACACCATCGTCGATTTCTGCGGCCGCTGGACGAGCGGCGAGGCACGGCCGGGGGATGACGTGGCGGCGGTGGCCTGGGCCCTGCCGGAGGAGCTGCCGGCCTATGACCTGACGCCGGATGCGCTGCGGGTGATCGCGGAGTCGCGGGAGAAATTGCGGCGCCTGTGAGGGCGGGGCGCCGCCCGTCCCGCGCGACGGGCCGCCGCCGGCGGGCAATCCCCGCAGCCCAACGCGATGCGGCGCCCGACCTGGCGCGGCGATAGGCGCGATGCCGCGCCCGATGCGGCGCGCCGGCCCGTGCGACAGGGCCGCAGGACGCGCCGCTCCGGGCGACGCGACGCCCGAAGCGGGCGCCCGACAGCGTCGAGCGACCCCGAGCGAACGCCAGGCTGCCGCGGGCACGGCGAGGCAGCGGCGCCGCAGCGGGCCTTGCCCGGCGATGTCCTTGACACGCCTTCGGCCGCATGGCGGAGGGCAGACGCCGTCCTCGACGCCGCCGACGGCATCTCCGGCGCTTCGGTCCACCCGCACCAGCGAAACCCGTCCCGCATGCTCGACCTCGTCCTCATCCTGCTCGCCGGCATCGCCGGCGGCCTGGCCAATGCGCTGGCGGGCGGCGGGTCCCTGCTGACCTTCCCCGCCTTCCTCGCCGCCGGCCTGCCGCCGGTGACCGCCAATGCCACCAACGCGGTCGCCGCCTGGCCCGGCCATGTCGTCGCCGCCTGGGCGGAGCGGGAGCGGGTCCCTGCCCTGCTGGCCGCGCATCGTGCCGAGTTCCTGCGCATGGCGGCCGGTGGCCTGGTCGGCGCGCTGCTGCTGCTGGCCGGCGGCGACCGGGTGTTCCTGCCGCTGGTGCCGCCGCTGCTCGGCCTCGCCACCCTGGCCTTCGCCCTGCGTCGGCACCTGGCGCGCGGCGCCCGAGCCCTGGCGCATCCCGTGCCCGGCCTGCTGCTGGCGCTCTATGGCGGGTATTTCGGCGCCGGCCTCGGCGTGATGGTCATGGCCTGGGTCGCGGCGCGGGAGCCGGGCCTGGCGCCGGCCGAGGCCAATCTGCGCAAGAACCTGCTGGCCACCTCCGCCACCACCGCCGGCATCCTGCTGCTGGTCGCGGCCGGCACGGTGGACTGGCCGGCGGCGCTGGTCGGGCTGGCCGGCGCGGTGCTGGGCGGCTGGCTGGGCGGCCGGGCGGCACGGCTCCTGCCGCCGGCCTGGATCGGCCGCATCGTCATCGCGACGGGCACCCTGCTCACGCTCGGCTATGCTCACCGCATCTATCTCTGACCGGGGACACATGCGCATGCCGGGACGCCGTTCCATCCTCGCCGCCGGGGCGCTGCTCGCCGCGCCCGGGGCCCGGGCGCAGCCGGTCGCCGGCGGCCGGCCGGTCCGCCTCATCGTGCCCTTCCCGCCCGGCGGCGCGGTCGACATCCTCGGGCGGCTGCTGGCGGATGCGCTGCCGGCCGCCCTGCGGCAGCCGGTGATCGTCGAGAACCGCGGCGGCGCCGGCGGCAATATCGGCGCCGATGCGGTGGCCAAGGCGGTGCCGGATGGCAGCACGGTCGGGCTGATCGGCGTCACCACGCTCTGCGCCGCGCCCTTCCTCTATCGCAGCATGGCCTTCGACCCGCAGAAGGACCTGGCGCCCATCGGCCAGGTGGTGACCGGCGCCGTGCTCTGCGTGGTGAATGCCGAGACCGCGGCGAAGCGCGGCTGGGCGGATTTCGCCGCCCTGATCGCCTGGGCGCGCGCGCATCCGGAGGAGGTGCGCATGGGCTCCTCCGGCACCGGCACCACCAGCCACCTGGTGATCGAGGCGGTGAGCCGCGCCACCGGCGCGCGCATCACCCATGTGCCCTATCGCGGCGGCGGGCCGGCGATCAACGACCTGCTGGCCGGCACCATCGACATGATGTTCGACGTCATGCCCGCGCTGATGCCGCATGTGGAGAGCGGGAAGTTCCGCGCGCTGGCGGTCAGCAGCGCCGGGCGGCTGCCGATCCTGCCCGCGGTGCCGGGCATGGCGGAGTTCGCCGCGCTCGGCCTCGGCGACCTCGACGTCCAGTCCTGGAACGCGGTCATGGCCCCGGTCGGCACGCCGGAGCCGGCGGTCGTCCGGCTGCATGCGGCGCTGCGGGAGGTGGCGGGCGATCCCGCCTTCGTCGAGCGGCTGCGGCCGCTGGGCTACACGGTGATGACCAGCGACAGCCCGGCGGCGCTGGCGGCGAGGATCCAGGGGGAGACGCCGCGCTGGCGGCGGCTGGTCGAGATCTCCGGCGCGCGGCTGGATTGAGGGCCGGCCATCGCCCCGCCCCGTGGCCGGTGCCGGGCCGCGGACCGCAGGCGGCCCGGATGCGACGCGCGGGACCCGGTCCGGGCGCCGGTCTCTGCGCGCCCCGCCACCCGGTGCCTCGCCGCCAGCGGCGACGGCGCCCGGGGGGGGGGCGGACAGCCCCCGGCCGAATCGGGCGCCACCGGCCGCGCGGCGTTCCCGTCCGTCGGCAAACCGCTGTAGCATCCCCGCCGGCCACCAGGAGGGACCGTCCCCATGCCGCTCGAGACCCACGCCTCAGCCGATCTCAGCCTGTCGGACCAGCGCTGGCAGGCGCGCATCGACCTCGCCGCCGCGCATCGCCTCGCCGTCATGCACGGCTTCAACGAGGGCATCTTCAACCACTTCACCCTGCGCGTGCCGGGCACCGAGGACCGCTACTACCAGATCCCCTTCGGCCTGCACTGGGCGGAGGTGACGGCGAGCTGCTTCATGGAAGTCGGCTATGACGGCGCGGTCCGCGCCGGCGAGGGCCATGTGGAGCGCAGCGCCTACTGCATCCATGCGCCGATGCACCGGCTGCTGCCCGCCGCCGCCGCGGTCTTCCACACCCACATGCCCTACACCAGCGCGCTGGCGCGGCTGGAGGACCCGCAGATCCTGCCGATCGGCCAGACCGAGCTCGGCACCATGATGCTGACCGCCTATGACGACATCTACACCGGCCCGGCCTTCGACCCGGCCGAGGGCGAGCGCCTCGCCTCCGTCATCGGCGACAAGACCGTGCTGATCATGGCGAACCACGGCGTCGCCACGGTGGGGAAGACCGTCGCCGAGGCCTATGACCGGCTCTACTACATGGAGCGGGTGGCGCAGGTGCAGCTCTACGCCATGTGGACCAACAAGCCGCTGAAGCGCCTGCCGGAGGAGGTGGTGGACCACACCATCAGCACCTATCGCCAGACCGCGCCGAAATACGGCGGGCGGCCGAATGCGGAATGGCATTTCGATGCGCTGAAGCGGATCCTCGACCGCAAGGAGCCGGACTACAAGGACTGAGGGCGGCAGGCGGCGGCACCGCGGTGCCGCCGCGTCGAGCCGGCGGCGCCCGCCGCCGGCGCCGCCGGGCGCGTCCCGCACTGCCGACGAGGGGGAGCACCATGCGCCGACCGGCGATGCCGACCATCCCGACGCTGCTTGCCCATGCCGTGCTGGCCCTCGCCGTCCCGGCCGCGACCCCGGCGCGGGCGCAGGCGCCGGCGGAGACGCTGCTGCACCTGGCCGAGACCGCGCAGGTGACGCGGCCGCCTGACGAATTGCGCGCCACCCTGCGGGCGGAGGCCCGCGCCGCGACGGCGGCGGCGGCCCAGGCCGCGGTGAACCGCGCCGTCGCGGCGGCGCTGGACCGGGCCCGCGGCGTGCCGGCGGTGACCGTGACGACGGGCGGCTACTGGGCCGCCCGGTCGTCGGAGTCGAACACCTGGCAGGCCTCCCAGGCCCTTCTCCTCCGCGGGGCGGAGGCGGCGCCGCTGCTCGACCTCGTGGGTGCGCTGCAGGGCAGCGGCCTGGCCCTGGCCGATCTCGGCTGGATCCTCTCGCCGGAGGCGGAGCGGGCGGCGCGCGAGGAGGCGAGCCGCCTTGCCATCGATGGCCTGCAGCGCCGTGCCGCGGCCGTGGCGGCGCAGCTTGGCCTGGGCGTCGCCGGGCTGCGCGAGATCCGGCTGGACGCGCCGCGGATGCCGCAGCCCCGGCCGATGGCCATGGCCGCCCGCGCCGCCCCCGCGCCCCCGCCTGCCTCGGTGCCGGAGGACGCGGTGGTGGCGGCAACGGTCGAGGCCGAGGTGATCCTCCGCCCCGCGCGGTAGGGCAGATGGCGCCGGGGCGGCACCGTGCCGGCGCGCGCCGCCGCCGCGCCGGGGCTCAGCCGGCCACCCGCGCCTGGCTGCGCAGCCGCTGCGCATAGACGTTGATCACCAGCGCCAGCAGCAGGACCAAGCCGCGGATCAGGATCTTCAGGAAGCTGTCCATGCGGATATGGTCCAGGCCGTTGTTCAGCACGCCCAGCACCAGAAGGCCGATGATGGTGTTGCCGATGCCGCCCATGCCGCCGAACAGGCTGGTGCCGCCCACCACCACCGCCGAGATCGCGTCCAGCAGGTAGTTGTCGAACTGGTTCTGCTGCGCGCTGCCGAAATACGCCACGCCCAGCATGCCGGCGAGGCCGGAGCAGAGCGCCGAGATGACCATCACCGCGCCGATGACGGCGCGCACGCCGACCCCGGCATGCTCCGCCGCCTCCCGGTTGCCGCCCACCATGTACACGTAGCGGCCGAAGCGCGTGTAGGTGAGCACGAGGTGGCCGAGCAGCAGGACGAGGCCGGCGACGATGACGATCCAGGGCACCCCGCCGATCGACCCGCTGCCGAGCGTGAGGACGAGGTCCGGCACGGTATAGGCGATCTGCCCGCGCACCAGCAGCGCGCCGATGCCGTTGCCGATCTGCAGCATGGCCAGCGTCATGATGAAGGACGGGATGCCGATGCGGGTGACGCCGAAGGCGGTCACCGCCCCCAGCGCCAGGCAGCCCAGCAGCGCCAGCGGGATGGCCAGCAGCCCGGGCAGCGGCAGGTTGGCGATGTTCACGCTGGCATCCTGCACCGTCAGGAAAGCCAGCAGGATGCCGGTGGCATTGGCCACGCTGGCGACGCTGAGGTCGATCTCGGCGCAGAGGATCACATAGGTCAGCCCGACCGCGATGATGGCGGTGATGGAGACCTGCTGCAGGATATTCGCCAGATTGCCCCAGGTGGCGAAGCTGGGGGCCAGCGCGCTGAACAGCCCAACCAGCAGGATCAGCGTGGCGAAGGGCGCCAGGTTGCGCAGCTGGCCGCGCAGGCGGTCCCGCAGCGGCGTGCTGGCCGGGGCGGCGGTGGTCACGGGCGTGGACATGCGCACTCCTTCACGCCGCGGCCAGCAGCCGGTCCTTGCCGACCGGCTCCCCCGCGAATTCCCGGGCCAGGACGCCGCGCCGCATCACCAGGATGCGGTCGGCCAGCGACAGGACCGTCTCCGGCTCCGACGAGGCGACGAGGATGGCGATTCCCTTCTCCCGCAGCCCGCGGATGATGCGGACCACGTCGTCCTTGGCGCCGACATCCATGCCGCGGGTCGGCTCGCTCAGCAGCAGCACGCGCGGCAGATGCGCCAGCCAGCGCGCCAGCGCCACCTTCTGCTGGTTGCCGCCAGAGAGCGCGCCGACGGGCAGGTCGACGTGCGGCGGCCGCACGCCGAGGTCGCGGATCTGCTCGCCGGCGATCCGCCGCTCCTCCGCCGGGCGCAGCAGCAGGCGGTGGATGCGCTCCAGCATGGCGATGGTAACGTTGCGGTAGACCGGCTCCGGCGCGAAGAGCATGGCGCGGCGGCTTTCCGGCACGAAGGCGATGCCGGCCCGCTTCGCCGCCGGCGTGCCGCCGCGCAACCGCACCGGGCGCCCGTCCACCGTCAGCCGGCCGCGCCCGGGCGGCAGCTTGCCGGACAGGGCGCGGGCGAGCTCGAGCTGGCCCGAGCCCATGAAGCCGTAGAGGCCCAGCACCTCGCCGGCATGGATGCGGAAGCTGGCATCCTCGAACAGCCCCTCGGCGGACAGGCCTTCCGCCTCCAGCACCGCCGGCGCCGTGCTGCGCGGCGGCAGGTCCAGCTCCGCCGTCCAGCTCTCCTCCAGCCGGCCATGGCTGGCGCCGATCATGTGGCCGATCAGCCAGGGCTTGCCCACGTCCCTCGCCGGCGCGGTCGCCACCCGGCGGCCATTGCGGAAGACCGTGACGGTGTCGGAGACGCGCAGGATGTCGTCGAGGAAGTGGGAGATGAAGACGACGCTGGTGCCGCCCGCCCGGAGCCGGTCGATCAGCCCGAACAGCCGCTCCACCTCGGGCGGCGAGAGGGCCGAGGTCGGCTCGTCCAGAATCAGGATGCGGGCGCCCGAGAGCAGCACCCGCGCCAGTTCCACCATCTGCTGCAGGCCGAGCGGCAGGCTGCCGGCCGGCGCCGCGGGGTCCACGGCGATGCCGAAGGCGGCGAGCTGCCGCTCCGCCTGCCGCCGCATGGCGGACCAGGAGACGAGGCCGAGCCGGTTCAGCGGCTGCGCGCCGAGCATGACATTCTCCGCCACCGACAGCGCCGGGACGATCGAGAGTTCCTGGTGCACCATGCCGATGCCGGCATCCCGCGCCTCCCGCGGGGAGCGGAAGCGGACGGGCCGGCCGGCCAGCCGCATCTCGCCCTCATACTCCGCATGCACGCCGGCGATGACCTTCATCAGCGTGCTCTTGCCGGCGCCGTTCTCGCCGACCAGGCCATGCACCTCCCCCGCGGCCAGGGTGAAGTCCACGCCCTGCAGCGCGGCGACGCCGGCAAAGCGCTTGGCGACGCCGCGCAACTCCAGCATCGGCGCCCTGTCGGCCAGCATCCGCGGTCAGATCAGGAAGTGCTTCTGCATCCAGGCCATGCCATGGGCATTGGCCTTGGTCACCACCGGCCCGTCGGTGATGACATGCTTGGGGATCCCGCCCTCCCCCGGCTTCTCGCCCGCCACCACCGCGGCGACGCCGGCCATGATGGCGCCGCCATGGATGCGGCAGGACGGGTTGCGCACGGTGGCGTGCATCCGCCCGTCCAGCACCGCCTGCAGCGCCGGCGGCATGGCGTCGCAGCCGCCGATCCTGATGTCGGTGCGGCCCTTGGCGCGCATGACGTTGTAGGCGGCCAGCGCCATGTCGTCGTTGTGGAAATAGGCGGCGCTGATCTTCGGGTACTTGGTCAGGTGGGTGTCCCAGATGCGCGCCACCTTGGTCACGTCCCAGTCGCCCGGCGTGGTGTCCAGCACCTCCACCTTCGGGTAGCGCTTCACGACCGAGTCGAAGCCGCGGGCGCGGCCCTGCGCGCCGGTATGGCCCAGCGCGCCCTGGGTCATGATGATGGTCCCCTCGCCGCCGATCGCCTGCATCAGCGCCTCGGTCACCGAGGCGCCCATGAACTCGTTGTCCGGCGCCAGGAAGCTGTGGACGTTGATCTGCTCGAGCGGCGCGATCAGCGTGTCCATGTCGATCACCGGGATCCCGGCATCGATCATCCGCCGCACCGGGGCGGTGAGCGTGCCGATCCCGAAGGCCTGGATGGCGACGAAGTCCCAGCGCTGCGACGCCATGTTGTCCACCGCGGCGCGCTGGCGGGTGGCGTTCAGCTCCCCGTCGAACCAGGTCACGTCGACATTGAACAGCTTGCCCCAGTATTCCGCCGCGGCCTTGCCCTGGGCGCACCAGGTTGCCTGCAGCCCGGCATTGGAGAAGGCGGCGCGGAGCGGCCGGGCGGAGCGGCCCATCTCCGCCGCCATGGCGGCCGGGGCGATGCCCAGCCCGCCCAGGAAAGGCGCGGCGGCGGCGGCCTGGAGCAGGGTGCGGCGGCCGCCATCCGGCGTTGCCTCGTCGGTCATGCTGGTCGTTCCCCCCAGGGCCGCCTGTCCCGGCGGGCCCGTTGCGGGGTCAGCTTGCGCCAGCCTAGCCGCGCGATGCAACCGATGGCTGCGCCGACTCCGGCTTCTTCACGCAACCGGGAGGAAGGGCGTCAGGCGATGACGCCCGGCGCGCTTTCCGCCGCGTCCAGCCGGAACAGGTGGACCGTGCCGGCACCGCCCCCCCCATCGGCATGGGAGATCACCACCTCCGCCGCGCGCGCATCCTCGATGCGCCATTCGGGTCGGCCGGGGGCGGAGACGGCGGGCGCCAGCAGCCATTCCGAGGCCACCTGGCCGTCGCGGATATCGAGGGCGAAGAGCCTCGCCTCGCCCGGCCGCGACGTCGCGCCCATCATCAGCACCAGGCCTTCCGGCGTCAGCCGCAGGCCGTGCTCGCCGGCGAGGCAGCCATAGGCCCGCGGCATCTGCCATTCCCAGGATTCGCCGTCGGGGCCGCCGCCGAGCAGCGTGACCCGCCGCAGCCCGGGGATGTCCGCCGCTTCCGGGTCGCCCGCCGCCACCCAGGACCCGTCGGCGAAGCGATACCGGCCGGTGGCGCGGAACTCGGCCTCCACCGCGGGCGGCGACGGCGCGACGGCCTCGGCCTCGGCCGCTGCCCGGATCGCCAGGCCGGAGCGCGCATCGAGCACCGTGCCGTCCGACATGCGGACCTTCCCGCCATCCACGGCGGCGATGCTCTGGCAGACATCGTCGATGAAGCGCCCGAGGAAGCCGAGCAGCGGGTTGGCGTTGTTCCAGTTCCAGAGCATCCGCCCGGTCGCGCCATCCAGGGCGCAGGCGCCGCAGCCGCCGCGCCGCGCCCCGGCGCGGTCGCGGTCGGCGATCACGATGTCGGCGGCAAGGCCGCGGACATTGCCGGGACGCCCGGGCGCGTGGCTCCAGAGCAGCCGGCCATGCCGCCGGTCGATGGCGTGCATCTGGCCGACGACCAGCCGCTCGCCGAGGACGACATGGCCCTGCCCATGGCGGACATGCGGCACGGCGCATGTCCAGAGATGCTCGATCCTGACCATCCGCGCCTCGCTGACCCGCGCGGCAGCGCGGCGGCCCGACCATCGGGACGGTCCGTCCTGTGCCAAAGCGCCGGCCCGGCGTCCACGCGCGGCGTGCCTCATGCGACGCGCCGGGGGCCGCCGCGGGCGCGGCGCGGGGTGGAGGCACCGGCGACCGATGCGATCGATTGCCGCCGCGCCGCGCGTGGATTTAGGTCCGGGCGCGGGGTCGCGGCGATCATGCCGTCCCGGCGCAGGACGCTCCCATGCAGGTGCCGCCGATTCCGGTCTCGCGCAGCGTTGCAGGACGCCTTTCCGTCGTCGGCGGCGCCCTGGTTCTGGCGCTGGTGGCGACGAACCTGCATGTCGCCATGGATGCGGGCGGCGTCGCCGCCGGCCTGCGGGAGGCGGCGCGGGAGGCGCGCGCGGCGGTGCCGGCGCCCGGCACGCCGGAGGAGGCTACGGCACGCGACCTGCCGGGGCTGCGGCAGGCGGCGGACCGCCTGGCCGGGCTGGCCGAGAGCGCCGAGACGACGCGGCGGCTGCATGCCGGCATCACGATGGCATCGCTGCTGGCCGGCCTCGGCGTCCTGCTGCTCGGCAGGCGCCTGCTGCGGCGGATCGGCCGGCTGACCGCGAGCATGCTGACCCTGGCGGCCGGCGACACCGCAGGCGAGGTGCCGTTCCGCGGCGAGGAGGACGAGGTCGGCCGCCTCGCCGACACGCTCGCGGTGTTCCGCCGGCAGGCGGAACATACGCGGTCGAGCGAGGCCAATCTCAGCGTCGCGCTGGAGAATATGGTCGAGGGCATCATGATGCTGTCGCCCGACCGCCGCGTGGTGCTGCACAACCAGAAATGGGCCACGATGCACCGGCTGCCGCGGCGGGATTGCCGCGGGATGCTGCTGGAGGAGGTGCTGGCGCATCACCGCCATGTGCAGGGCTGGCCGGCCGAGGCGATCGCCGGGCTCCGCACCCGGCTGCAGGAGATCGCCGGGTCCGGCGGGGCCGGCGTCATCGACCTCGACCTGCCGGACCGCGTGGCGCACACCATGACCGTCGCGGTGCTGCCCGACGGCAACATGCTGATCAGCATCGAGGACGTGTCGGAGCGCCGGGCGGCCGCCGCCCGCATCTTCCACCTCGCCCATCATGACTCGCTGACCGACCTGCCGAACCGCGCGCTGTTCCAGGAACGCCTGGCCGCCGCGGTCGAGGCGGCGGCCGAGGACCATGCAGCCGGCATCACCCTGCTGCTCTGCGACCTCGACCGCTTCAAGCAGGTGAACGACACCTACGGCCATCCCGCCGGCGACGAGCTGCTGCGGCAGGCGGCGCGGCGGATGCGCGAGACGATGCGGCGGACCGATATCCTGGCACGGCTCGGCGGCGACGAATTCGCGGTGATCCATCTGGGCGGCGAAGACCCGACGGAAGCGCATGCGCTGGCGGCCCGCCTGGTGCAGGCGCTGCGCAAGCCCTTCGACCTGCTGGGCAACAAGGTCTGCATCGGCGCCAGCGTCGGCGTCGCCGCGGCGCCGGCCGACGCCGCCTCTCCGGTCGAGCTGATGAAGCGGGCGGACCTCGCGCTCTATGCAGCCAAGCAGCGCGGGCGCAACACGCATGTGGTCTACGACGCGACGATGGCGCAGGCGCTGGAGGAACGGCGGCTGATCGAGGTGGCGATGCGCCGGGCGCTCTTCGCCGGCGAATTCGCCCTGGCCTACCAGCCGCAGGTGGACCTGCGCAGCCGCCGCATCATCGGCTTCGAGGCGCTGGCCCGCTGGACGCATCCGGAGCGCGGCGTGGTCTCGCCCGAGATCTTCATCCCGATCGCGGAGGAGAGCGGCCTGATCGTCGAGCTCGGCGAATGGGTGCTGCGCCGCGCCTGCGCCGATGCCGCGCCCTGGGACCCCGCGATCACCGTGGCGGTCAACGTGTCGTCCCAGCAGTTCCACGAGGAACGCTTCCTGGCCACGGTGCGCGAGGCGCTGGAGGATAGCGGCCTGCCGCCGGGCCGGCTGGAGCTGGAGGTGACGGAGAGCGCCATGCTGCACGACAGCGAGAAGATGCTCGCGGTGCTGAACAGCCTGCGCGCCATGGGCGTGCGGCTGTCGATGGATGATTTCGGGACCGGCTACTGCGCGCTGAACTACCTGCAGAAATTCCCCTTCGACAAGATCAAGATCGACCAGTCCTTCGTGCGCAACCTCGGGTCGAAGGAGGAGAGCGACGCCATTGTCCGGGCGGTGGCCAGCCTCGGCGTCAGCCTCGGCATCAAGACGATCGCCGAGGGGATCGAGACGCAGGACCAGGCGGACCTCGTGCTGGATGCCGCCTGCGGCGAGGGCCAGGGCTACCTGTTCAGCCGCCCGGTGCCGGTCGGCATGGTGCCGGAGCTGCTGGCGGCGCAGCGCGAGGCGCATCCGGCCTGACCGGCCGGGCCTGGCCGCCGCGGCGTCGCGCGGCGGCAACCGCGGCGCATCCTGACGGCAGCACAACGGCCCGGCTTCCTGCCGCAGGATCAGGCGCTTGCACGCGCCATCCCGGGCCTGCCCCCAGGCTTGCCCCGAGCGCTGTGGGTAACCCGCGCGCCGCCATCGCCGCCCCGCCGGGCCGCCTGGACGAATTTTTCCGCCCCGGCGCCGCGTCCGGCAGGGTCCGGCGCGCGGGGCATTGCGGCAGCAAGGTTTCCAATCAATGACGGCGCCGCGTGGCCGGGCCCGTCGTGGCCGTGGTGCCACAGTCCAGGGGCGATGCCGGGCGCGAACGAGGCGGCGAGGAACGCCTCGGCAACCCGGTTCGGTAACAGTGGGTTGCGGTGCGCCTCTCACAGCCTGTCCCCAGGCTTGTCCCGAGGCCTGGGGAAAACCCCGTCACGCCCCGGGCCGCCGGGCCGGGGCTTGCATGCGGCGCCGGCACGGCGGCAGATCAGCCTCCTCCATGCCCCGACGCCGGCCCGCCCCGCCCCCCTTCTCCCTGCTGCCGCCCGACGCCCTGTCGCCGGCCGCGCAGGCTCTGCCGCTGCGCACCGGCATCGGCGTGCGGCTGGTGCTGGATGCCGGCGACGCCGCCGCGGTGGAGGCCGCCGCGGCGGCGCTGAAGGCGCGCTTCGGCCCGCGCTTCGCCATCACCGCCCGCCGCCGCGCCGGAACCGGGCTTCGGCTGACCGCCAGCCTGCAGGTCAGCCCGGACGAGGCGCTGGACGCCGCCGCCGCGACGGAGGCCGGCTGACGCCGCTGCCGGCTTGACGCCGCCCGACGCTGCCCAGCAGCATCGGGGCTTCGCGGAACTGGAAGGGATGCGCCATGCACCGCCGCCATCTTCTCGTGTCCCTTGCAGCCTCGGCCGGGACGGCGCTGGCCGCGCCCCGCCTGGCGGCGGCGCAGGGCGCCCCCGGCCGTCGCGTGCTGCGCTTCGTGCCGCAGGCCGATCTCGCGCTGCTCGATCCCATCCACTCGGTCGCCTTCGTCACCCGCAACCATGCGCTGCTGGTCTATGACACGCTCTATGGCTGGGATGCCGAGTTGCGCGCCCGGCCGCAGATGGCCGCCGCCCTGCCGGTATTCGAGGAGGACGGGAAGCGCGCCACCATCACCCTGCGGGAGGGGCTGCGCTTCCATGACGGCGCGCCGGTGCGCGCTGCCGACTGCGCCGCCTCCATCAGGCGCTGGGCGACGCGGGACGCCTTCGGCCAGGCGCTCTGGGCCGTCACCGACGACCTCTCGGCCGCCGATGACCGCCGCATCGTCTTCCGCCTTAAGAAGCCCTTCCCGCTGCTGGCGGATGCGCTGGCCAAGGTGGGCACGCATCTCTGCGCCATGATGCCGGAGCGGCATGCGGCCCTGCCCTCCTCCCAGGCGGTGCCGGAGATGATCGGCAGCGGCCCCTTCCGCTACGTGGCGGGCGAGCGCGTCGCCGGCAGCCGCAACGTCTATGAGCGCAACCCGGGCTACCAGCCGCGGCAGGAGGCGCCGAGCTACCTCTCCGGCGGCAAGGTGGTGCATTTCGACCGGGTGGAGTGGCTGACGATCCCGGATGGCGCGACGGCCGCCGCCGCCCTGCAGCGCGGCGAGGTGGACTGGTGGGAGCTGCCGGCCATCGACCTGGTGCCGCAGCTGAAGCGCGGCCGCGGGCTGAAGGTGGACACGCTGGATCCCAACGGCTCCATCGGCTTCTGGCGGCCGAACTGCCTGCATGCGCCGATGGACAACCCGGCGACCCGCCGCGCCATCCTGCGCGGCGTGAACCAGCGGGACTTCATGATCGCCGCGGCCAGCGAGGACCAGAGCTTCTGGCGCGTCCCCTACGGCTTCTTCGCCCCCGGCAGCATCATGGCGAGCGACGAGGGCATGGAGGCCCTCCGCAACCCGACCCCCATCGACGCCACCCGCCGCGCGCTGGAGCAGGCGGGCTATCGCGGGGAGCGGGTGAACATGCTGGCCGCCACCGATTTCCCGGTGATCAATGCGATGAGCGAGGTGATGGGCGACTATCTCCGCCGCATCGGCATCAACCTGGACTATGTGGCGACCGACTGGGGCACGGTGACGCAGCGCATCCTGAAAAAGGACCCGGTGGCGCAGGGCGGCTGGAACAGCATGGTGAGCTGGACCGCCGGCAGCGCCCAGGTGAACCCGGCCGCCAACAACCTCATCCGCGGCCATGGCGAGCGCGCCATCTTCGGCTGGCCGACCAGCCCGGAGCTGGAACGGCTGCGGGACAGCTGGTTCGAGGCGCCCGACGATCCCGCCCGCGCCGCCATCGGCCGCCAGATGCAGCGCCAGGCCTTCGAGGACGTGCCCTATGTCCCGCTCGGCCAGTTCTTCTCGCCCACCGCGCTGCGGGCGGACCTGGAGGGGATGCTGAAGGGCGTGGCGCTGTTCTACGGCATTCGCCGCGCCTGACACGGGGCACGCCGCCGTGGCGCGATGGCCGCGGCCGGTCGTACCGACCGGCCGCGGGCGACGATCGGGCACCGGCGGCCGGCCGCGTGGCGCCTTCGACCCTCCGCTGCCGCGGCGCGGATCGCACCGGGTCCTGGGCGGCCCGCAGCGCGGGCCCGCCACGCCCCGGGAGCGGCGCGGCGCAGGGACATTCCCGCCAGGATGCCAGCCGCCAGGAGTGCTGCCGCATGGAAGACGCCGTGCAGGGGGTTCCCGCCGCGGACAGGCTCGCCCGCCTCGTGCAGCGGGCCGCGGCGGCCGGGCCGGCCTTGCCCTGCGCGGTGGTGCATCCGGTGGATGCCGCCGCCCTCGCCGGCGCGCTCGAGGCGGCGGCGGCCGGGCTCATCCGGCCCGTCCTCGTCGGGCCGCGCGGGCGGATCGACGCCGCCGCCGCCGGGGCCGGGCTGGACCTGGCCGGCTTGGCGATCGAGGACGTGCCGCACAGCCATGCCGCGGCCGAGCGCGCGGTGGCGCTGGTGCGGGAGGGCGGTGCCGCCGCGCTGCTGAAGGGCAGCCTGCATACGGACGAGTTGATGGCGGCGGTGGTGGCGCGGGAGGCCGGGCTGCGCACCGAACGGCGGATCAGCCACTGCTTCATCCTGGACGTGCCGCGCTACCACAAGCCGCTGGTCGTCACCGATGCCGCGATCAACATCGAGCCGGACCTGGAGACCAAGGCGGACATCGCCCGGAACGCCATCGATCTCTGCCATGCGCTGGGCATCGCCCGGCCGAAGCTGGCGGTGCTGGCGGCGGTGGAGGTGGTGACGCCGAAGCAGCCGGCGACGATCGATGCCGCGGCGCTGTCGAAGATGGCGGATCGCGGCCAGATCGAGGGCGGGGAGGTGGACGGGCCGCTCGCCTTCGACAATGCCATCAGCGCCGAGGCCGCGGCGGCCAAGCACCTGCGCAGCGTGGTGGCCGGCGACCCCGACATCCTGCTGGTGCCGGACCTGACCAGCGGCAACATGCTGGCCAAGCAGCTGCAATACCTGGCGGGGGCGGAAAGCGCCGGCGTCGTGGTCGGCGCCCGCGTGCCCATCGCCCTGACCAGCCGGGCGGAGGGGGCCCGGGCACGGCTCGCCTCCTGCGCCGTCATGAAGCTGGCGGCCGGGATGCGACTGACGCGGCACGGGCCGGGCTGACCGCGCCGGCGCCGGCCAGGGCGGTATCCGTGCGGCATGGCTCATCGCAACCGCTCCGGTCGTTTGCCTCCACGCGCATCTTCACCCGATCGGGTGATCCCACCTGATCGGGATCTGCCCTCATGTCCTGCCCGCGAAATTCGCCGCCACCGGCCGCGAACTCCGCGGGTCAGCTCGCCACTGCAAGCACGGGCGCGTGGCCCGAACCGAAAGGCGCCGCCAGTGGCCGCGAGCTTCGGATCGGGGACACTAGAGCGGCATCCCGTCCTTCCCCGCCGCCGCGTCCGCCTGCCGCGGCGCGGCGGCGGCACGCGGCGGGTAGCGCCGCGCCACCTCGGCCATGCAGACCGCATAGGTGCGGTCGCTCGCCTCGTTCCACTGGTACACCGGCGTGAAATTCGGCGTGCAGACCGTGGTGCCGGGCGTGACCCGCCCCTTGCGGACATAGCCTGGCGAGCTGGAGCAGGAGGTGCCGGCATAGCGCGTGCCGAGAAAGAGCCCGGCACGCTGCGCCTGGCCGTGGCACAGCGCTGCGGCGATCTCGGCGCAGCCGCCGAGGGCGGCGAGCAACGACAGCAGCAGAAGGGTGCGAGTCGGGTGCATGGCGGACCGGCGGGCTGGACCGCCTGAAGTGCCGCATGACGCCGTGGCCGAACCGGCGCCGCCGCGTGGCGCCGCCATGGCAGGCCGCGCCCTGCCATGCGGCGCGCTGCCGAGCGGCGAGGCGCCATCGTGGCCGTTTTTGCTGTGCCGCGGCGCGGATTGCCCTAGCCTGCCGACGCATGTCCGGCCGCATCGTCACGCTCACGCTCAACCCCACCGTGGATATCGAGGCCGATGCCGACCAGGTACGGCCCACCCGCAAGACGCGCACGCGCAACGAGCGCTTCGATCCCGGCGGCGGCGGCGTCAACGTCTCCCGCGTGCTGCAGGTGCTGGGCGGGGAGACGCTGGCGATCCTGCTGACCGGCGGCCTGTCGGGCGCGCTGCTGGAGCAGATGCTGGACGCCCAGGGCGTGCCGCGGCTGTGCCTTCCCATCGCCGGCGACACGCGGATGAGCCTGACGGTCAACGACCAGGCGACGAAGAACGAGTTCCGCTTCGTCCCCGAGGGCCCGGTGGTGACGGAGCCGGAGTGGCGCGCCGCGCTGGCGGCGGTGGAGGCGGCGGAGGGCGACTGGATCGTCGGCAGCGGCAGCCTGCCGCGCGGCGTGCCGGAGGATTTCTATGTCCGGCTGGCGGCGCTGGCAGCGCGGCAGGGGCGGCGCTTCGTGCTCGACACCTCCGGCCCGCCGCTGCAGGCGGCGATCGGCCATGGCTTGGCGCTGATCAAGCCGAGCCGCGGGGAGTTCGAGACGCTGGTCGGCCGGTCGCTGGGCACGCCGCGGGCGCTGAACGAGGCGGCGCTGCAGTTGGTGCAGGCCGGCGGCGCCGCGCTGGTCGCCGTTTCGCTCGGCCAGGAGGGCGCCCTGCTGGCCGAGCCGGGGGGCGTGCTGCGGCTGCGGGCGCTGGACGTGCCGGCGCTGGGCGCGGTCGGCGCCGGGGACAGTTTCCTGGCGGCCATGGTGCTCAAGCTGTCCCAGGGCGCGCCCCCGCGCGAAGCCTTCGCCTGGGGCATGGCCTGCGGCGCCGCGGCGGTGATGCGCCCGGGCACGGCGCATCCACGGAAGGAGGATGTGGAGGCGCTGCGGCGGCAGATCGGCGAGGTATAGAGCGGTTTCCGTTCGCCATGGCTCGCGGCAACCGCTCCAGCCCTTTGCTTCTATGAGCACCTTCATCCGATCAGGTCATTCCACCTGAGCGGGATCTGCTCTCGGCCCGGCCGTCCGGGCCGCTGGCCCGGGTGCGGTCAGGTCTCGATGCCGGCCACCTCGGCTTCCGGCGAGACGCAGCGGAAGGGCAGTTCGCGCGCCGGTGCCCGGCAGGCGACGCAGAGGATGCAGGGATCGGCCCGCCGGTCGCCCGGGCGGCGGGTGAAGCCGCGGGTCAGGCCGAGCAACTCCCGCCCCTGGCCGCGCAGCGCGTCCCGTCGCCAGAAGCCGGTGCCGGCGGCGCCGCAATCCGGGCAGGCCAGCCGCGCGCAGATGTCCAGATGGTCCGTCATCGCTCCCCTGCGGTCCGGCGCGGTTCTGCCCGGTCGGCCCTGCCTGGCCCCGCGCTGCGACTCTTGCGCATCACCGCGGGGGAATTCAAACCATCGCGCGCAGTCCTCACGCGACTGCGATCACCAACCGTCGCCGGCGCGTGCCAGGCCGCCCAGCCCAGGCGCCGGCCGGCCCGGTCGGCCGGCCCTGCACACCGCCGCCGCCCGTCCGCGCGCTGCCGGCGCCGGGCGTCCCGTCGGCAGCATCAGGCCCGCCGACCCAGCGCCAGCCGCTTGGCCGGCCGCCCGGTGGCGAGGCCGGCGAAGCGCGCCAGAACATCGTCCGGCCAGGTGGTCACCCGGCGGATGCCGAGGTCGACACAGAGGTAGAGCACCTCGTTCTCCGCGGCGAGCCAGCCTTCCTCCGCATGGTGCATCCGGTGCACCGCCAGCAGCCGCTTGGCGTCATAGGCCAGCACCTCGTTGGTGCAGGACAGCGGCATGCCCTCGGTCACCTCCCGGACATAGCTCACCCAGGTCTCGGCGGCGAAGGTGCCGAGGTTGCGGGCGCGGAACGGCGCGCCGAGGCCGAGGCGGGGCCAGAGCTGGTCCGTGGCGATGTCGAACACCACGAGGTAGAAGCCCATGTTCATGTGGCCGTTGTTGTCCACCCAATCGGGGCGGACGCGGGCCAGGGGCGGCGGCAGCGGCGGCTCGGTCTCGGTCATTCTCTCTCCGGTCGGGCCGGCGGTCCCGGGCGAAGGCCGCCGGTAGCGGGGCAGTGGCGCGCATGGGATGGGCGGCGGCGCGCCGGGCACCCGGTCATGATCGGGGGCCGCCCGATCCGCGACGCGGCCCCGGCAGGCTTCGCGCGTCCTGGCCGGCCCGGACCATGCTGCGCCGATCCGTCCCTGGCCCCCCGGGCTATGCCCATCCCGCGGGGCCTGGCCGGCACGCCGCGGCGTCAGTGGATCTCGTCGGCCCGCGACAGCGCATCCTTCAGCCGGTGGATGTCGAAATCGTCGCGCCGCGCCATCTCCAGGATCACCGCCTCCCGTCGCGCGGTCAGGTCGATGGCGGCGGGCAGCTGCCGCACGGCATCGGCCGGGATCACCACCGCGCCATGGCGGTCGGCATGCACCACGTCGTCATGCATCACCGGCATGCCGTGCACGATCACGTCGCGGCCGAAATCCACCATGTGCACATGCGCATGGCTGGGGTTGACCATGCCGCCGATGATCTGGAAGCCGGTCGCCAGCATGTCGAGGTCGCGGAAGGACCCGCTGGTGACGCAGCCCTGGCAGCCAAGCCCCTTGTGGACGGTGCTGTTCACCTCGCCCCAGAAGGCGCCGAAGCCGGGCTGCTCGTCCAGGTCCTCGATCACCACGATGGTCGGCAGGTCGGCATCGGCGACGTATTCGTACCAGCCGATGCGGGCTTCCCGGTCCTGCTCCTTGCTGCGGCCGGACGGCGCGGCGGCGCGGATCTGGCCGGTGCGGGCCAGGCCGCAGATCGGCGGCAGGGTGGGGTCGGCGCAGACGAAGGGCTGCAGGGTGAAGCCGCGGCCGCGGCGGGCCGGCGCCACCAGTTCCAGCGCGTTGCAGATGGTCGGCGTGTCCCAGCGCCGCAGCAGGTCCAGGTCCGCGCGGGTGAAGGGCCGTTCAGCCATGGGGTAGTCCTCCCGGAAGGGCGCCAGGATCGGGGACGCGGCGGCGCCGGTCAAACCCGAAGCGCGGCATGAAGCTTTCGTGGCAGGCAGCGCCGCCCCCTGGCCGGACCGCGTCGCGCTTGGGCAGCGCGGGGCGGTGTGACCCGCGCCGCCGCCCGCCCTCGCCTGGCCCTCGGGATGCCGGCCACCCTGCCGCCGGCCCTCCTGCCCCGGGTTGGCGGCCGCGCGGCGT
This sequence comes from Paracraurococcus ruber, assembly GCF_004353985.1. Lineage (GTDB taxonomy): Bacteria > Pseudomonadota > Alphaproteobacteria > Acetobacterales > Acetobacteraceae > Paracraurococcus > Paracraurococcus ruber. Next base: position 34,246 of record NZ_SMOA01000046.1, read on the forward strand.
GGCCGGGCCGATCGAGGCACGCAACCTCGACGCGCTGATCGCGGGCGCGGAGAAGTGGCTGGCCTGGCGTCCGGTCCCGCTATGGCGGGCCCATCAGCGCCCCCGGCAAGCGCGACGGCACGGCGATGCAGGCCATCGACAGCGTGCTTGGCCGCCGGCTCCGGCACCATGCGGCGGACATCGGCGTCCCCTCGCCCACCCGCGGCTTCGGCTCCGCCGACAATCGCGGCCTCGGCGCGCCGAGCAACGGCGAGAGCTTCCATGGCGGCACGAAGCCATGGGAGCGGACCATCACCCGGCTGTCCCTGCGGCAGACCTTCGGTCTCTCCTGCGATGCCTTCGGCACCGACGACGATCCGAGGCGCTTCGCCGGCCCGCTGGCGGTCGCGCGGATGACCAGCACGGCAGGCAAGCTGGCGGCCCGGGATGTGTTCGACACCACCAGCAATCCCGGCGACAACGCGGGTCGCGTTCCGCTGGCGATCGGCACGCCGCGGCTGCGGGCGGCCTTCCGAATCGTGGCGAATCGCGTGACGTGGCCTTGCCCGATGACGATTGCATGACGCCGGCCGCAGCGGTTGCGGCGGCCGGGTGGCTGGCCTAGAGCGAGCGCCGCCTTCATGGGTCCGGGCCGGCGCGCCTCGGGATCCTCGAGGATGTCGAACCTGCGGAAGCATTCCCGTTGACGATCCACGGCCCCAACCAGCGGCACGGGCGATGACCGGTATTCCGTCGCTGGCGTCCCGGCCATGGGCCGTCGCCCGCGGGCTCGCCCGCTGCCCTCGCCCGCCACGCCGCCGCAGGGCCGCGGCGCGCGGCGGGGTCCCGGCGCCGCTTCGCCTCCCCCGCGCCG
>NZ_SMOA01000470.1 GCF_004353985.1 Paracraurococcus ruber
CGGGTCCGCCGCGGTGCGGGCCAGCGGGCTGGCCGTGGTGAAGGGCGGCGGCTGCGGCGGCTGCGGCGGCAGCGGGATATCCGGCGCCGCCAGCGGCGGCAGGCTGGGCGCGCCGGTGGGCGCCGATGGCGGGGCCGGCACGCCCGGCGGGGGGGAGAGCGGCGCCTCGGCCGGCGGCGCATCCTTGCCGCGGAGCTTGGTGATCCAGTCGCGCAGCGCCATCAGGCGGCGTCCGCCAGCAGCCCGTCGGGCGCCAGGCCCGTCACCCGCACCCGGCGAAGCTCGCCCGGCGCGGCCATGCCGCGCAGCAGGCGCAGCGGGGCGAAATGCGCGGTGTGGCCGCGGTCCTCACGCTCGAACAGCACCTGCTCCTCCCGCCCCAGCCGGCCCGCATAGAAGCGCGCCGCGGCCGCGGCGCCCGCCGCGCGCAGCCGCGCCGCGCGGTCCTTCCGCAGCGGTACCGGCAATTGCGGCATGCGCGCCGCCGGCGTGCCGGGCCGCTCCGAATAGGGAAAGACATGCAGGAAGCTGAGTTCCATCGCGGCGACGAGGTCGAGCGTCTCCTGGAATTGCGCCTCCGTCTCGGTCGGGAAGCCGGCGATCAGGTCGGCGCCGAAGGCCATGTCCGGCCGCAGGGCGCGGGCGCGCCGGGCGAATGCCAGCGCATCGGCCCGCAGGTGGCGCCGCTTCATCCGCTTCAGGATCAGGTCGGACCCGTGCTGCAGGGACAGGTGCAGGTGCGGCAGCAACCGCTCCTCCCCGGCGATCAGCCGCCAGAGGTCGTCGTCCACCTCGACCGGGTCGAGGGAGGAGAGGCGCAGCCGGGGCAGGTCGGGCACCAGCGCCAGCAGCCGCCGCACCATCTGCCCCAGGCTAGGCTTCCCCGGCAGGTCCGGGCCGTAGGAGGTGATGTCGACGCCGGTCAGCACCACCTCCCGGTAACCGCGTTCGACCAGGATGCGCACCTGCTCGACGATGGCGCCGATGGGGACGGAGCGGGAGGGGCCGCGGCCATAGGGGATGACGCAGAAGGTGCAGCGGTGGTCGCAGCCCTGCTGCACCTGCACGAAGGCGCGGGCGCGGCCGGCGAAATCGGTGACGAGATGCGCCGCCGTCTCGGTCGCCGCCATGATGTCGGTGACCGGCGCGGGCGGGGCATCCAGCGCCCAGGTCTCGGGCTTCAGCTTGTCGGCATTGCCGATCACCCGCGCGACGCCGGGTAGGCCGGCCCAGCTGCTCGGAGAAATCTGCGCGGCGCAGCCCGTGACGACGATGCGGGCTTCCGGGTTGTCGCGTGCCGCGCGACGGATGGCCTGGCGCGCCTGACGCTCCGCCTCCGCCGTCACGGCGCAGGTGTTCACCACGATGGTGCGCGCATGGCCCGCCTGCTGCGCCAGGTCGCGCATCGCCTCGGACTCATAGGTGTTGAGCCGGCAGCCGAAGGTCAGCACGTCGACCGCCGCCGGGTCCGTCCCGCTCATGCCGGGTAGGCACCCAGGTCGAGCATGCCGGTGAAGGCGGTGGCGACCGGGCCGGTCATCAGCACATGACCATCGGCGCGCCATTCCATCTGCAGCGTGCCGCCCGGCAGCGCCACGGCGGCGCGCCGCCCGGTCAGGCCGCGCCGGGCGGCATTGACGATGGCGGCGCAGGCGGCGGAGCCGCAGGCCAGCGTCCGGCCCGCGCTGCGCTCCCACACCTCCAGCCGGATATGGTCGGGCGAGAGCACCTGGGCGAAGCCGATATTCGCCCTCTCGGGGAGCAGCGCGTCATGCTCGAACACCGGGCCCAGTGCCGTCACCGGCACGGCGCCCAGGTCCGGCACGAAGAAGGTGACATGCGGGTTGCCCATGGAGCAGGCGGCGGGATCGGCGACGCCATCCCGGCCGATCGGCAGGTGCAGGGTGTCCACCTCCCGCGCCAGGGGCACGTCGCGCCAGCCGAGGCGGGCCGGGCCCATGTCGGCGCGCCAGAGGCCACCGGGGAGGCGTTCCACCGGCAGGTCGCCGGCGATGGTGCGGACCACCACGCGGTCCCGGCCGCTCTCCGCCGCCACCAGGGATGCGATGCAGCGCGTGGCATTGCCGCAGGCCCCGGCCTCCGACCCATCCGGGTTGCGGATGCGCATGAAGACATCGGCGCCGTCCAGGCCCGGTTCCAGCACGATGAACTGGTCGCAGCCCACGCCGAAGCGCCGGTCCGCGATGGCGGCGGCCCGGCGGGGCGTGATGGGCAGGTCGGCACGGCGGGCGTCCAGGACGACGAAATCGTTGCCCAGGCCGTGCATCTTGCGGAAGGGAACCATGGCGGGCGCAGATATGCCCCGGCGGGCACGGCAATTGAAGCCTGCGCCCCCGCATGGGTGGGCCGCGATGCCGGCGCGCCGGTGGCCGGAGGCCCCGTGGCGGGACGCGGCGGACCCGGTCCGCGCCGGCGACCCCCCCCCCGGGGGGGGGAGGGCGGGCGCTCAACGCTTCAGGATGCTGCCCAGGACCCCGCGCAGCACCGCGCTGCCGATCTGCCGCCCGACCGAGCTTCCCATGCTGCGGGCCGCCGATTTCGCCATGGACTCGAGCGGCCCTTCCCGGCGCCCGTGATTGCCGGTCAGCACCGCGCCGATCACCTCGCCCCAGCCGCCGCCCCCGCCGCCATAGGGGCCGGGCGCGCCCGGCCGGCCGGTCTGCGGCACCCGGCCGCCCTGGGCCGGCGCCTCCGGCAGCGGGCGCG
>NZ_SMOA01000471.1 GCF_004353985.1 Paracraurococcus ruber
CGCCGCCGCGGCAGACCGCCCAAGCCGCGCCCCGCAGAACTCACCGGCGCGATGTAGCCACCAGCCGAACTGGGGAATTTTCAGCCAGCACTTTTGAGGAAAACCACCTCAGCATTGACAGGGGCCGGCGACCAGGGCGGCGCAGAAGCCGTCGATCGCGGAGACGGTCCAGTTGCGCCGGGCGATGTCGGGCTGGGCGGCGAGCCAGGCCTCCAGGTCATCGCGTGCCGGGGCCGGCACGCGATCGCGGCGGCGGGTCATGCGGCGAGCGCGGCAGGTCGTGCGTCGCGCCAAGTCCAGGGCAACAGGGTGTCGAGGGCGGTGCTGCGGACCTCGCCGGTCACCATCCGCTCCAGCGTATCGGTCAGCCAGGCCTGCAGATCGACGCCGTTGAGGATGGCGGTGCGGATCAGGGTGGTGGCGATCGCCCAGGCCTCGCCGCCGCCCTCGCTAGTGTGTTCCATGATCTTTTTGAGCCGTGCACTGACAAAGCGCTGGGCGACCGCAGAGTGTAGCGATGCAGGCCATTCACGCGGGGAATAGCCAATCAGATATCAGGATCCTCGAGACGGAGTATCGCTGTCAACTTTGCAGTCCGCGGGTAGAGCGTTTCGCACGGTGTCATAAGCCCATTCCAAGGTGCATCATGGATACGCTGCGAAACTACGAAATCCGTGATGTCCTCCACACCAAGCAGCATTCGGTGCGCAAACTCCTCCAGTATGTCTCCCCGCAGCCCAATCTGCAAAGCACGGCGCGCTAGCGGCGCGCCGGAGGGATCGTGATCCGGATCCCATTGGAACTGGACATCTGCAGCACGGACGGCGCGTTTCCAAACATTCTCGTGCTCGTACCCAGAGGCTTGGAAGGAGGAGTATACCCCCTGCGCGATCAATCGCTCGAAGTCGGCTCGGGCCAATCGTAGTGCCAAAATGCGCTCCTGCCCTTTCTTCGTGGCCCAGCCGGAGCGGTGCATCATCCAGAGAAAGTTCGGCTTGATCCAGCTCATGCGCTTCAGACTGAAGCCCCAACCGCCGAGGCGGCCGTCCCTGACGGCCGCTGCCGCAGCTTCCGGCCGATAGGCCTGGTACACGACGATTGACTGTGCATCATGATGCGCCAGGAGGTGCCGGCCACGCGCGGGCCAACGCGCTACCTGCACCGAGTAGAGTTCGATTTCGAGCATGCGAGGAAGCGGATAGTAGGGTCGCATTGAGTGCTCCTGGTACCGCGAGTGCGATCTCGAATGCGAACTACAAATCAAGCCGCGCGGTGGCCTCGCCCTTGCCCAGCTTTGCCCGCCGCACGTAGCGCCGCATGGTGCCGAGATGCCGGTGGCGGGTGTGCTCCACGATCTCCTCGTCGCGCGCACCGGCGAGGTAGCTCTGCGTCACGAAGCCCGCCCGCAGCCCGTGCGGAGTGACCGGCTCCAGCACGGTGCCCTGGATGCCGGCCAGCGCCGCCCGCCGCTTCAGGATCAGCCGCACCGCCTCGGTCGAGAGCCGGCCCGGCTCGACGGTGCCGTGCCGGGTGACGCCGCGGAACACCGGCCCGTAGCGGATCCCCGCCGCCCGCAGCCAGTCCTCGATGGCGCGCACCGGGCAGGTCTCCCGCGCCTTGCCGCGGCCGATCGAGATCCGCTGGCCCTCGCCCTCCTGGTCGGCCTTGGAGCGCGGCAGCAGCACCTCCAGCGCGCCGGTATGAAAGCGCAGGTGCTCGACATCGACGCCGACCAGTTCGCCGCGGCGCAGCGCCCCGGCATAGCCCAGCAGCAGCAGGGCGCGGTCGCGCAGGCCGGCGAGGTCGGGGCCGCAGGTCCGGACCAGGCTGCGGATCTCGGCGGTGGTCAGCGCCGCCGCCTGCCGGGCCGGGCGGGCATGCTCGCGGGCGATGCCGCGCAGCGCGTTGCGGATCGCCGGGTCGCGGCTGTCGAAGGTGTGCCGGGCCTCGCGATGGGCGCGGGCGATGGCGGCGAGACGCCGGCGCAGGGTGGCCAGGGCATGCAGCCCGGCATGGGCGGCGAGGTAGGCGGCGATGGTGGCCGGGGTGGCCGGCAGCGGCGCCAGGCCGGTCTGCCGGTACCACCCACAAAAGTGGCGCCACTCGCCGGCATAGGCCCGGCGGCATCGGCGCGGGCGATGTAGCCCAGGGCGTCGCGCAGAGCCCGCTCGCCCTCCGGCGTGGGCCGCTCCGCGACGGCCGTCGCTGGCGCCGGGACCAGGTCCCCGCTCATCGCCCCCTGCCCTTCCCCACCGAGGGATCCAGGCCCTCCAGCGACACCTCGAGGCCGAGATGCGCGGCGACCGCTTTCAGGGCGGCGACGTCGCCCTCGCGCCACTGCCGGCGGGAGAGCAGCCGGGCAGCCTCGGCCGCGGGTAGGCCGGTGGCGGCGCCGATCGCCGCCGGCGTGGTGATGCCCTGGTCCTCGAGATGGGTGTTGATGGTGAACCGCAGGCGGATGGCCTGTAGCCGTTCGGCCTGATGCTCGCGTCGGGCGGTGTGCGGCATGTTCCTGCCCTGTGGTCCGGGCCAGCCTACCATATCCCAGGCCCGTTCCAGCTTGCGGTAATTCCTCTTCCCGCAAGCTTCGTGGAGGCGCCACAATCGCGGCGGGGAGCCCCCTGGCTTAGAGCGTCTAACAGAACCACCGTTGGACGAATCGCCAGGCGATCATGGCTGATGCGAGGGTGAGAAAGGCGGCGTGGATGTCGGCACGGCGCTCGT
>NZ_SMOA01000472.1 GCF_004353985.1 Paracraurococcus ruber
GAGGCTGCGCCGCCCGCCGGCCCGCCGGATCATCACCGCTGGCCCGCCGCCCCGCCGGACGCGCCGCCCGCCGCGCCGCCGCGCCATGGCGGCCGCTGGCTGCTCGGCGGCGGGCTCGCCCTCCTCGCCCTGCTCGCCGCCGCGCTCTGGACCGTTCCGCGCTGGCTGGACTGGGAATCCTGGCGGCCGGAGCTCGCCGACCTGGCCAGCGCCCGGCTCGGCCGCCCCGTGACGCTCGACGGGCCGATCACCCTGGTCCTGCTGCCGCAGCCGCGGGTGGAGGCGCAGGCGGTGACGGTCGGCGCGGCGGAGGACGGCGTCAGCGTCGCCGCCCGCGCCATGCGCCTCCGGCTCGACCTGCCGGCGCTGCTCGCCGGGCGGCTGGAGCCGCGCGAGATCGCCCTGGTCGGCGGCGAGATCACCCTGCCCTGGCCGCCGGTGGCGCTGCCCGGCTTCCGCCTCTCCCCGCTGCTCGGCGCGCTGGAGGCGCGGCTGGAGGATTGCCGGCTCCGCCTCGGCGCGCTGCAGGCCGAGGCGGTGAATGCCCGCCTGGTCACCGGCGGCGCGCTGGAGGCGATGGTGGCGGAGGGCAGCCTCGCCTGGCGAGGCTATGCCGTGCGCTTCACCGCCCAGCTCGGCCGCGCCGGCTTCGACGGCATCGCCCCGCTGGACCTGATGCTGGCCGCCGCCGGCTCCTCGGTCTCCGCCCGCGGCGTGCTGGCGCCGGAAGGCGGGTTCGAAGGCCGGGTGGAGGCGGGCGGCAGCGACCTGAGCGTCCTGGTCCCGGCACCCGCCGGGCCCTGGCGCGCCACCGGCCGCCTGACCGCCGCCGCAGACCTGGTGGCGGCGGACGACCTGTCCCTCGAACTCGGCGGCCAGCCCGCCCGCGGCGCCGCCACCTTCCGCCTGGCCCCGGCGCCGCGGCTGGACGTGACGCTGCAGGCCGGGCGGCTCGACCTCGATGCCTGGATGGCGGCGCTGCGCGGGGCGCGGGCCTATGCGCTGCCGCAGGCGGTGCCGGTCAGCCTCGACCTCTCGGCCGAATCCACCGGCTTCGGCGGCCTGCCGCTGCGGCGGCTGCGCGGCGCCATCTTCCTGGAGGGCGACCGGCTCTCGCTCTCCGACGTCACCGCCCTGCTGCCGGGGGAGACCGAGATCGAGGCGGCCGGCGCCACGGCGGGGCCGCGGCTCGAACTCTCGGTCCGCTTCGCCGCGAAGCAGCTGCGGGAGACGCTGGCGGCGCTCGGCCTGCCGCTGGCGGGCACCGACCCGTCCCGGCTGCGGGCGGCGGAAGGCCGCTTCAAGCTGGGGCTGGAAGGGACGGAGGCGGCCGTCTCCGACCTCGCCGCCACGCTCGACGGGGTGCGGCTGACCGGGGCCGGCGTCTGGCGGCAGGGGGCCAATGGGCGGCCCTCCATCGGCCTTGGCCTGACGCTCGACCGGCTGGACCTGAACGGGCTGCTGCCGCCGCTGCCGGATGGCCCGGCGCTGACCGCGGGCCTCGCCGGCTTCGACCTCAACCTGCGGCTGGCTGCCGACCGCATCGCCTGGGCCGGGCTGGCGGCTGACCGCGCGACGCTCGACGGCGCGCTGGAGAATGGCCGGCTGACGCTGCGCCGCCTGGCGCTGCGCACGGGGGAGGCCGACCTGGCCGCCTCCGGCGCCGTGCAGCTGGGGGCATCGCCGCGGCTGCAGGACGTGACGCTGGAGCTGAACGGGGCCGGGGCGACGCTGGTGCCCTGGCTGCCGGCGGGCTGGTCCGGCCTGGCGCCGCTGCTGGCGCAGCCGGTCGCGCTGCGGCTGACCGGCAGCGGCGCGGCCGAAGCGCTGGCGCTGCGCGCCGAGGGCGACCTGGGCGCCTTGCGGGTGGAGGCGGGGGCGCTGCTGGACACGGTGCAGGACCGCGGGACGGCCAGCCTGACGCTGCGGCATCCCGGCGCCGCCCGGCTGCTGGCGCCGCTGCTGGGGGAGGAGGTGCGGGACTGGCTCGGCCAGGGCTCCTTCTCCGCCATCGCCAACCTGTCCGGCCAGGGCAGGGCGATCACCGCCGAGCATCTGGACCTGGTGGCCGGCGGCTTCCGCGGCCGTGGCCAGATGACGCTGGCGCTGGACGGGCCGCGGCCGCGGCTGGCCGGGCGCTTCGCGGCGGAGGCGCTGCCGCTGCCCTGGACGCCGCTGCGCGGCACCGCGCCGCTCGGGCTCGACCGGCTGGACGCGCTGGATGCCGAGATCGCGCTGGAGGCCGGCCGGGTGGAGATGGCCGGGCAGGTGCTGGCGGAGCAGGCGACGGCGGCCCTGAAGCTGGCGGCGGGCACGCTGCGGCTGGACGGGGTGCAGGCCCGCCTCGGCGGCGGCACGCTGCGCGGCAGCCTGGTGGCGGAAGGCGAGGCCAGCCCGCCGCGCCTCGCGCTGGAGGCGAGGCTGGCCGATGCGGTGCTGGCCGGCCCGCTGCTCGGCCTGCCGCTCGACCTCTCGGCCGGGCGGCTGGAGGGCAGCGCCAGCCTGTCGGCCGCCGGCCACAGCCTGGCCGCGCTCTGGGCCACCCTGGCGGGAGAGGCGACGGTCGCGGCGCGGGACGGGGTGCTGTCCGGGCTCGACCTCGGCGCCGCGCAGGCGGCGGGGGGGCTGCCGGACCTGGCGGTGGCGGAGGCGGCGCTGCGCCGGGCGCTGGCCGGCGGCGCGACCGCCTTCGAGCGGCTGGAGGCCC
>NZ_SMOA01000473.1 GCF_004353985.1 Paracraurococcus ruber
CGCCCGCCGCCGCCCGCGCCGCGCCGGGCGCCAGGACCAGCGGCAGCAGCAGGGCGATGCCGAGCGGCAGGGCGACCAGCGCCGCCAGCAGCGGCGCGCCGGCCAGCAGCGCGCCGCCGGCCAGCACGATGGCCAGGGCCGAGAGCACCGGCACCATGGCCCGCAGGTACAGCCCGTCCAGCGCATCCACGTCCGACACCAGCCGCCCCAGCAGGTCGCCGGACCGCCCCAGGCCGATGCCGGAGGGCAGCCGCTCCGCCAGGCGGCGGAAGAACCAGATGCGGGTATCCGCCAGCGCCCGGAAGGTGGCGGCATGGGTGGCCATGCGTTCCCACCAGCGCGCCGCCGGCCGCAGCAGGACCAGCGGCCGCAGCAGCAGGAAGACCAGCCCGCCGCCGAGCGCGGCGCCGCCCAGCGCCGCCGCGATACCCTGCCCGGCCAGCGAGAGCAGGGCGACGCCGAGCAGCGCCGAGAGGACGGAGACCGCGACGCCCAGCAGCAGCCACGGGGCCTGGGCGCGCCAGAGGCCGAGGACGCGGGCGAGGTCCGTCAGCATGGGCGTGTCACGTGTGGCGCCGTCGCGGGAGGGACGCAGCCCCTCCCGGTTGGCGGCACTGCCGCCACCCTCAGCCGGGGACCGCACCGGCCCCCGGCCCCCCGTATGGGTTCGTCGCTTCCGGATGGGCCCCGCCGGCGCCCCTCGGAGAGCAAAGGCTCAGGCCGGTCCAGGGGTCGCCTGACCCCTGGTGGGGGGAGCGCGAGGGGGGCAAGGCCCCTCCCGCAAAGGCCCAGGCCGCCGCTCACCCCGCCACCCCCGCGCGCGGCGTGCCCGCCACGCGCCCGGCCTCAATCTCCAGCACCCGTCCCAGCCTGGCGCGCGCGCCGCTGTGGCTGGCGATGATGGCGGTACGGCCCAGGCACAGCTTCTGCAAGCTCTCGATCACCAGCGCCTCGGTCCCCGGGTCCAGATGCGCCGTCGGCTCGTCCAGCAGCACCAGCGGCGCGTCGCGCAGGAAGGCGCGGGCCAGCGCCACCCGCTGCGCCTGCCCGCCCGACAGGCCCCAGCCCCCCTCCCCCACCAGCGTGTCCAGGCCGTCTGGCAAGGCCTCGGCGAAATCCAGCACCCGAGCGGCACGGGCGGCAGCCTCCACCTGCCCGGCCGTCGCGTCCGGCCGGGCGAAGCGGATATTCTCCCGCAAGGTCGCGCGGAACAGATGCGGCGTCTGCCCGACATAGGCGGACAGGCGCCGCAACTCCTCCGGCCGCAGGGCCAGCGCATCCTGGCCATTGATCGCCACGCGCCCCGCCTCCGGCCGGGCGAAGCCCATCAGGATCCGCAGCACGGAGGATTTCCCGGCGCCCGAAGGCCCGGCCAGCACCAGCGTCTCCCCGGAATTGGCGCGGAAGCTCAGCCCATCGAGCGCCGGCGGCCGCGCCGGGTCGTAGGACAGGCGGACATCGGTGAAGGTGACGACCACGCGGGGCGGGATCGCCTCCAGCCGCAGGCCCTCCGGCTCGCCGGCCTCCAGCAGGGGCGCCAGGGCGCTGGCGGCGCCGGCGGCCTGCAGCCGGTCCTGGTAGGCGGCGGCGAAGCCGCGCAGCGGCGCGAAGAAGGCCGGCACCATCAGCAGGGAGAAGATGGCGGCGGTCGGGTCGGCGCCGCCGCCCAGCAGGTCCCGGTGCCGCCAGGCGAGGCAGGCCAGCACGCCGCCCGCCAGCAATTCCAGCGCCGTGCCGGACAGGAAGGCGACGCGCAGCACCTTCATCGTATGGCCGCGCAATTCGGTTGCGGCGGTGCCGAGCGCCTCGGCCTCGGCCTCCTGCCGGTTGAACAGCACCAGCGTCGGCAGGCCGCGCATGCGGTCGAGGAAGCGGCCGGAAAGCCGGCCCAGCGCCTCGAATTGCCGGCGGCTGGCCTGGGCGGCGCCGATTCCGGTCAGCGCCATCGCCACCGGGTAAAGCAGCCCGGCGAGGCCCAGGATGACCCCGCTGCCGGCATCCGCCCAGGCGACGGCGGCGCAGACCAGGGGCGGGCCCAGCATGGCCAGCGCCGCGGCGGGGATCCAGCGGGCGAAATAGCCGTCGAGCACCTCCACCCGGTCCACGACCAGCGAGGCGCGGTCGCCGACGCCGCTGGCATCGGCCGGGCCGAGGGCGAGCAGCCGGGCGAAGGCGGCGTCGCGCAGCCGGGCCCGCGCCGCCTCCCCCGCCGCCAGCTGCGCGCGTTCCTGCGCCAGGGCGAGGCCGGCGCCCAGCACCGCCAGTGCCGCGGCGGCGGCCAGCGCCCCCCAGCCGGAGGCGCCATGCCCGAGCAGCGTGGCGAGCAGCCCGGCCACCAGCCAGGCGCCACCGATGGCCGCCAGCAGGGCGCCCGCGCCGAACAGGATGGGCGGCAGCACCTGCCGGCGCAGGGCACGGGTTTCGCGGCGCAGCAGCGCCCGGGCGGCGCCGTCCCGCCCCGCCTGGGGAGAGTCCATGCGCCCAGTCTAGAGCGGATCGCGGAGGGCCGTGAACGGCCCCGGGCGGAAATCTGCCCTGTCATGCGGGCATCGTCATGCGGGCACGGGGGCGCCGCGGCGTCCCGCGCCGGAGGCTGCGGCGCGCCCGGCCCGGGCGCTGGCGGTCGT
>NZ_SMOA01000474.1 GCF_004353985.1 Paracraurococcus ruber
CGCGGGCCGCGCCCGGCCCGGAAGTGGCGCCACCGCCCCCTGCCGCGGACCGCATGCCGCCGAAGCCGGCGCGCATCGCCGCCCCCGCCCCGGCGGCGAAGCCGGCCCGCCCCGCCCCGCGGCAGGAAGTGCTGCCGCTGGCCGGCGAGGATCCCTGGCGCCTGCCGCCGCTGGCCCTGCTGGCGGAGCCGCCGGCCAAGCGCGTCGGCCGGCCGAGCGAGGAGGCGCTGCAGGCCAATGCCCGCCTGCTGGAGCAGGTGCTGGACGACTACGGCGTGCGCGGCCGCATCGCCGCCATCAACCCGGGCCCGGTAGTCACGCTGTACGAGCTGGAGCCGGCGCCGGGGACCAAGTCGGCGCGCGTCATCGGCCTGGCCGACGACATCGCGCGCAACATGCACGTCACCGCCGTGCGCATCGCCACCGTCCCCGGCCGCAACGTCATCGGCATCGAGCTGCCGAACGCGAAGCGGGAGACGGTCTATTTCGGCGAGATGATGGGCAGCGAGGACTGGATGCGGCATCCCGGCCGTCTGCCCCTCGCGCTCGGCAAGGATATCGGCGGCAACCCGGTCATCGCCGACCTCGCCCGCATGCCGCACCTGCTGATCGCCGGCACCACCGGCTCGGGCAAGTCGGTCGCCATCAACACCATGATCCTGTCGCTCCTCTACCGCTTCGGGCCGGAGGAGTGCCGCTTCATCATGATCGACCCGAAGATGCTGGAATTGTCGGTCTATGACCGCATCCCGCATCTGCTGGCGCCGGTGGTGACGGAGCCGCCGAAGGCGATCGGCGCGCTGAAATGGACGGTGCGGGAGATGGAGCGTCGCTACAAGGCGATGAGCCAGCTCGGCGTCCGCAATATCGGCGGCTACAACGAGAAGGTGGTGGAGGCCCGCCGCAAGGGGGAGGTGCTGTCCCGCCGCGTGCAGACCGGCTTCGACCCGGAGACCGGCAAGCCGGTCTTCGAGGACCAGCCGCTGGCCCTCGCGCCCCTGCCCATGATCGTCGTCGTCATCGACGAGATGGCGGACCTGATGATCGTCGCCGGCAAGGAGATCGAGGCGGCGGTGCAGCGCCTGGCGCAGATGGCGCGCGCCGCCGGCATCCATGTGATCATGGCGACGCAGCGGCCCTCGGTCGATGTCATCACCGGCACCATCAAGGCCAATTTCCCGACCCGCATCTCCTTCCAGGTGACCAGCAAGATCGACAGCCGCACCATCCTGGGCGAGCAGGGCGCCGAGCAGCTGCTGGGCCAGGGCGACATGCTGCACATGGCCGGCGGCGGCCGCGTGGCGCGCGTGCACGGCCCCTTCGTCTCCGACGCCGAGGTCGAGAAGGTGGTGGAATACCTGCGGGAGCAGGGCGAGCCCGCCTATGTCGAGGAGGTCACCGAGAGCGAGGAGGAGGAGCTGGGCGGCGACGGCCTGTCGCTGTCCGGCATCGCCGGCGCGTCGGAAGGCGAGAAGGGCCTGTTCGACCAGGCTGTCGCGCTGGTCAGCCGGGAAGGCAAGGCCAGCACCAGCTTCATCCAGCGCCACCTCAACATCGGCTACAACCGCGCCGCCAAGCTGATCGAGCAGATGGAGAAGGAAGGCGTGGTCGGCCCCGCCAACCATGTCGGCAAGCGGGAGGTGCTGGCGCGCCGGACCGAGGAGGATTGATGCGCGCCCTTCCGGCCGGGCTCGCCGCTCTGGCGCTGGCCTTCGGCCTCGCCCGGCCCGCCGCGGCGCAGGACCGGCCGAGCTTCCAGCCGGCGCGCGACGTCGCCATCGCCTACCGCGTCACCGCCGGCCCGGCCGCGGGGCGGGAATTGCGCATGGCCTGGCTGGCGGCGGCGCGGAAGCTCAGGGTGGACCTGCCGGGCGAAGCCGGCTGGACGGTGGTGGACCAGGCGGCGCAGCGCGTCTTCCTGGTGCTCGACCAGCAGCGGGTGGCGGTGGAATTGCCGGCCGGCGGCGGGCCGGGCGGCTTCAACCTGCCGCTGCAGCCGCCCGACAGCGCGCGCTTCACCCGCGCCGGGCAGGAGAGGGTGGCGGGGCTGCCCTGCACGCTCTGGCGCTATGCCGATGGCCCGACGCAGGGGGAGGCCTGCATCACCGCCGATGGCGTCATGCTGCGCAGCCGCGGCGGCCAGGGGGAGCGCGGCGGGGCGGTCGAGGCGGTGGCGGTCGATTATGCGCCGCAGGACGCGGCGCGCTTCCAGCCGCCTGCCGGCTACCGCACCATGCAATTGCCGGCCGGCGTGCTGCCGCCCGGGGGCATGCCGGGGGGTGTCCCGGGCGCTTCGCCGGGACGCTGAGGCCCCGCGTCCGCCATCCATGACCGGCGCCGCGGTCGGCGGCCCGCGGCGGGGACGCCTCGCCTTCGCCGCGACCCGTCCGGGCCGGCCCGTGGCCCCTGCGCCGCACGCCGGGGAAAGCGGCGCCGCCGACCGCACCAGGCCGACACGCCGCGCCGGCGGCGCGGGCATGGCCCGCCCAATGCGCCGATGGGCCGGCGGAGATAGGAACGGAGGCCGCCGGAGCCAGGTGTCCCGGCACCGCTGGCGGCGGATCGCGGCGACGATGCGCGAGCGCCGGGCCGCGCG
>NZ_SMOA01000475.1 GCF_004353985.1 Paracraurococcus ruber
ACCGGCGGCGGCAGCGCCGGCACCACGGGCTGCGCCCCCGCCGGCAGGGCGAGGAGCAGCAGCGCCAGCCCCGCGGCCGGCCCCGCCGCCAGCCGGGCAGCCGACCCCAGGGTCCGCCCCATCCATCGCCCGCTGCGACCCGGCATCCGACCTCTCTCCCGCTTCCCGGCGGCACGGCGCCGCGCGGCCGGCACGCCCGGGCCCGGCCGGGCCATCCGCCCGGGGGCATCCGGCCGGGGCCGTCCCGAATGGGCGTCCCCACCGGGCCATCCCCACCGGGCCACCCCGATTCGGCCTTCCCAGCGCAGCCGCCCCGGCCGGACCGCACTTGGTGCCGCCCAAACCCTTGGGATAAGAGCCTGCTTGGGATTCTTTTGCAGCGCAAACCCCCGCGGGGTGCGCTTAGCCGATCGGAGGCCGCCCTGACCAGTTCCCCCGCCCCCACCCCCCCGGGCAGCCTGACCTATCGTGACGCCGGGGTGGACATCGCGGCCGGCGATGCGCTGGTCGAGGCGATCAAGCCGCTGGCGAAGTCCACGAGCCGCGCCGGCACCCTGGGCGGCCTGGGCGGCTTCGGCGCGCTGTTCGACCTGAAGGCGGCGGGCTTCGCGGACCCCGTGCTGGTCTCCTCCACCGACGGGGTCGGCACCAAGCTGCGCGTCGCCATCGATGCCGGCCACCATGCGACCGTCGGCATCGACCTGGTGGCGATGTGCGTGAACGACCTGGTGGTGCAGGGCGCCGAGCCGCTCTTCTTCCTCGACTACTTCGCCACCGGGAAGCTGCAGCTGGCGCAGGCGCGGGACGTCATCGCCGGCATTGCCGAGGGCTGCCGCCAGGCCGGCTGCGCCCTGGTGGGCGGCGAGACCGCCGAGATGCCGGGGATGTACGCGGCCGAGGACTACGACCTGGCCGGCTTCGCGGTGGGCGCGGCGGAACGCGGGGCGCTGCTGCCGCGGGATGTCGGGCCGGGCGACGTGCTGCTCGGCCTCGGCTCCGCCGGGGTGCATTCCAACGGCTTCTCCCTGGTGCGGCGGGTGGTGGCGGCCTCCGGCCTCGCGCCCGACGCGCCGGCGCCCTTCGCCCCGGGGGAGACGCTCGGCCAGGCGCTGCTGGCGCCGACCCGGATCTACGTGAAGTCCCTGCTCGGCCTGCACCGCGCGGGCCGGCTGAAGGCGGCGGCGCATATCACCGGCGGCGGCCTGCCGGGCAACCTGCCGCGGGTGCTGCCGGCGGGGGTGGAGGCGGTGCTGGATGCCGCCGCTTGGCCGGTGCCGCCGGTCTTCGGCTGGCTGGCCCGCACCGGCAATGTCGCGGCGGACGAGATGCTGCGGGTGTTCAACTGCGGCATCGGCATGGTCGCGGTGGTCGCGGCGCAGGAGGCCGAGGCGGCCATGGCGGAATTGCGGGCGGCGGGGGAGCAGGTCTTCCGCATCGGCCGGCTGGACGCCGCCGCCGGCCCGGCCGGCCTCCGGATCGACAACCTGCCGGCCGGCTGGCCGCGCTGATGCCGGCCGGGACCGGCCCGGCCCCGGCCGGCGGCCCGGGGGGAACCCGCACCCGCACCGCCATCCTGATCTCCGGCCGCGGGTCCAACATGGCGGCGCTGCTGGCGGCGGCGCGGGACCCCGCCTATCCCGCCGAGATCGCGCTGGTGCTGTCCAACCGGCCCGATGCCGCCGGCCTGGCCCGCGCCGCCGACGCAGGCGTGCCCACCGCCGTGGTGGACAGCCGCGCCTTCAAGGGCGACCGGCCGGGCTTCGAGGCGGCGATGGAGCAGGCGCTGGCGGCGCACCGCATCGGCCTGATCGCCCTGGCCGGCTTCCTGCGCGTGCTGACGCCGGGCTTCGTCGGCCGCTGGGACGGGCGGCTCGTGAACATCCACCCCTCCCTGCTGCCGGCCTTCCCGGGCCTCGAGACGCATGAGCGGGCGCTGGCGGCCGGGGTGCGGCTGCATGGCTGCACGGTGCACCTGGTCAGCGCCGGGGTGGATGAGGGGCCGATCCTGGCCCAGGCGGCGGTGCCGGTGCTACCGGGCGACACGCCGGCGACGCTGGCGGCGCGGGTGCTGGCGCAGGAGCACCGGATCTACCCGGCGGCCCTGGCCTGGGTAGCGGCCGGCCGGGTGCGGGTGGCGGATGGCCGGGCGCTGCTGGACGGCATGGCGGTGCCCGAGGCGATGGGCCTGGCGGCGCTGGCGAACCCCTTGCCCGATCCGGCGGCGCTTCCTACACCCGGGCCGCGGATCGGATGAAGGACGCGGCCGTGGCCGAGAAGGAAAGCTATGAGTTCGGGGCGGTGAACGGGCAGGACCTGCTCGCCGACCGCCAGCGCGGCTGGGAAGGCTTCACCCAGTTCGTGACCTATGGCGTGGTCGCCACCGTCGTCGTGCTGCTGGGCCTGCTGCTCTTCGTCGCCTGACGGCGGGCCGCGGTCGCCCGCCATGGCGGCGGCCTGACGCGGGGCTGCCCCGGGCCGTGGGGCGGTACCAGGGCCGGCGGCCGCCGCCGCAACCACACGCCGGCAGGCGCCCGTCGCAGGGCGGGCGGGGGCAGCGGCCAGAACCGGCGCCCGCCAGCGCGGCGGGACGTC
>NZ_SMOA01000476.1 GCF_004353985.1 Paracraurococcus ruber
GGCGCCGGGCCTTGCCGCCCCGCGACGGCCGCCCGCCGCGCGCTCGCCGGGTGCCTGCCCGCCCGATGCGTGCCGCGCATCCGCCGCCACTCGGCACCCGCCGCCTGGGCCGGACCCGGGCGGGCATGACCCCGCCGCTGCGCGGCGCGCCGGGGCGCGCCCTTGTTCCGGCCCCGCCGCCGCCCCAATTCCCGGTGTAACCGGCCGGGTAAGCCGGACCAGCCGCCCCATGCCCGAGCCTGCCCATGGCGTGAAGCGCCCGCAGGGAACCTTTCGGCCGGCGGGACGCAGAGGGGAGCGAGGGCCAAGCAAGCTGGGGCGCGCGATGACCGTAGGGGCGACACCACAGGCGACCTGGCGGGCCACCGCCGCGCGGTTCTGGTCCGTGGCGGGCGGCTTCTGGACGCGGCCCGAAACCCGTGGCCAGGCCCTCGGCCTCGCCGCCATGCTGGTGCTGCTGGCGGGCGCCGAGGTGGCGCTGATGCTGCGCTTCAACACCTGGAACCGCGACCTGTTCGACGCGCTGGAGCGCCGCGACGCCGAGACGGTGCTCTGGGAATGCGGCATCCTGTTGCTGATCGTCGCCGGCTTCTGCATCGCCAGCGCCGGGCAGTTGCTGTGCCGCCGGCGGATCGCGCTGGGCTGGCGCGCCTGGCTGGGCCATCGCCTCACCATGGGCTGGGTGGCGGCCGGCGGCGGCCATGCCGCCGACAACCTGGATGGCCGCATCGCCGAGGATGCACGGGTGGCGACCGAGGAAGCGGTGGAACTCGCCGCGTCCTTCTTCCATGCCACCATGACGCTGGCGATCTTCGTCGGCGTGCTCTGGTCGCTGTCCGACCATCCGCCGATCCTGCTCGGCGGCGTGTCCTTCGCGGTGCCCGGCTACCTGCTCTGGCTGGCGGTGCTCTACGCGCTGGCCGGGATCCTGGTGGCGGTGGTGGCGGGGCGGCCGCTGGTGCGCAGCACGGACCACCGCCAGGCGAAGGAAGCCGACTACCGCGCCGCCCTGGTCCGCATCCGCGATGCCGGGCAGGCCGGCATCCCCGAAGCGGGCGTGCTGTCGCGCCTGTTCGGCGACCTGGCGAACGTGTTCGAGCGGCAAAGCCGCGCCTTCGCCCGGCTGGAATTCTTCGTCTGCGCCGTCACGCGCGTCGGCTTCGGCCTGCCCTACCTGGTGGCGACGCCGGCCTATCTGGCGGGGGTGGCGAGCCTCGGCTGGCTGATGCAGGCGGCGCAGGCCTTCCAGACGGTGTCGGAGGCGCTGCGCTGGCCGGTGCAGCACATGCCGCGCCTGGCGACCTGGCGTGCCTCGGCCGAGCGGGTGATCGTGCTGGCCGCGGCGGTGCCGCCGGTGGAGACGGCGGCGCCCGCCGTGGCGCCGGATGCCGTGCCGGGCGCGGCCAGCGCTGAGGTCTAGATCGGCTTGCGCGTTCTTCTGAACGCGCAAGCCGCCCTGTCCTGTCGATTGCGGAGCGGAGTCTCGCGTCCGGGCGTACACGCCCTCCCGCAAGCCGCGAGGGGCCCGGGGCGGATCGATCGCCGCCGTCATCCGTTCCCGCGGGAGCCCGCCGGTGGCACGGCGGTCACCGGCTTCGACCCGGAGCGGGGGTCGGGATGGATCGCAGGCAACCCCCGCGTCCTTCAGAGCGGACGGCAAAGGCGCATCGCATGGGATCCCTGACCTTCGCCATGAACGTCACCCTGGACGGTTGCGTCGACCACCGGGAAGGACTGGCCGATGACGAGACGCATGCATTCTACACCCGCCTCCTGGAAGCGAACGGGGCGATGCTGTGGGGCCGCATCACCTACGAGATGATGGAGAGCTACTGGCCGGCGGTCGCTCGCGGCGAGGTGGATGCGCCGCCGGCGATCCGCGACTGGGCGCGCAAGCTCGAGGCCAGGCCGAAATACGTCGTGTCGTCGAGCCGGGTGAACTTCCCGTGGACCAACAGCCACCGCATCGCCGGCGACCTGCGAACCGGCGTGCAGGGACTCAAGGACAGGACCCCGGCGGGCGTGCTCCTCGGCAGCGGGACACTCGCGGCAGCGCTGGACCGGCTGGACCTCATCGACGAGTACAGGTTCCTGATCCATCCCAGGATCGCCGGGCATGGCCCGACCCTGCATCAGGGCGGGCTGCCCGGCACGCGGCGGCTCGAACTGGTCTCGGCGACGCCGCTCCGCAACGGCGCGGTCGCCCTGCACTACCGGCGCGGACCCTGACCGGGAGCAGCCTCCCGCCCGCAGCGCGGGCGGATCGCCGGGGGGCGTGACGGGCGCGGCGCGTGACGCCGGTCCTCCATCCCTGGCCCGGAGCGGTTCGCGCGGCCGGATCGCCACGCGAGCCACTCCCGGGAACCCGCATGTCGCCGGCATGCCGCGGATCCCGGGTCGGCCCCGGCCGGCTGCCCGGCATGGCGCGGCGAGGACGATCGGCGGGACCGGGAGGCTCCGCGTCCCGCCCGTCTCCGACCACCGGCGGGGCGCCGCGCATCCGGCGCAGGCCTCCAGGCCGGCCCGGACGTCGTGGGCCGCGCGCCCCGCGCCAGGCCCCGGCGCGCGCCCGG
>NZ_SMOA01000477.1 GCF_004353985.1 Paracraurococcus ruber
AGGAAGGCGGCGGGGTCGCGCGCCGCCGCCCCGGCCTCGCCCGGCAGCGCGGCGCAGAGATTGGCGCCGCCGCCGGGCAGCGGCTGCAGCCCGGCATAGCCGCCGGCGAAGGGCAGCAGCGTCACGGCCTGGCCGGCCTCCACCCCCGCGAGGTGCAGCTTCACGCCCACCGCGCCCGGCCGGGCCGGCGTACGCGGATGCCCGCGCAGCGCATGCTTGCCGCTGGCCAGCACGAGGCGTCGCGCCAGGATGTCGCCGGCGCTGGTGCGCAGATGCCAGGCGCCGTCGCGGGGCGCGGCCCCCAGCACCGTCACGCCGGCGCGCAGCACGTCGCCGGCCGCCGCGCGCAGCGCCCCGTCCAGCAGGCGCCGCGGCAGGGCCCAGGCGGGGAAGGGCAGGGCGAATTCCGCCGCCTGCCCGCGCCAGGCCACGCGCGCCCGGTGCAGCGGCACGCCGCCCAGCGCCGACGGGTCCAGGCCCAGAGCGCGCAGCGCCCGCGCCGCGTCATCGCCGAGGAACTCGCCGCAGACGCTTTCGCGCGCCGCCGCCTGGCGTTCCAGCAGCAGCACCTCCTCGCCCGCGCGGGCCAGCGCGATCGCCGCCGCGCAGCCGGCCGGGCCGGCGCCGATCACGGCCGTGCCGATCATCCCTTGATGCGGCCGACCGCCCAGCGGAAGGGAAAGCGCCAGCGCAGCTCGGCCTCGACGCCCGCTTCCGCCAGCACCCTGTCCCAGTCCGCGCGCACGAAACTCCGCTCGACGGAGATGGTGCTGTCATGGATCACCATCGGGTGGTAGCGCATGGCGCGCGTCGCCACCCAGGCGAAGCCCCAGGCCAGCCAGTGCCGGTGGATGTCGGAGATCAGCCAGCCCCGCGTCGCGCGCGCGTCGATCCAGCGCAGGAATTCCACCAGGACCGGGTCCGGCAGGTGATGGGTGAACTGGGCGCACAGCACGACGTCGAAGCGCCGCGCCGGGTCCAGGTCGAACAGGTCGCAGGTGATGAACTCGCCCGGCGTGCCGGCGGCGGCGGCATAGGGCGCCGCCCAGGGGCTGCGGTCCAAAGCCGCCAGCTCCAGCGCGACGCCGCGCCTCTCCCCCCAGCGGGCGATGGCGCGCAGCATGTCGCCGCCGCCGGCGCCGACATCGAGGATGGAGAGGCGGGTCGCCCCCGTCTCCCGCCGGAAGCGCTCCAGCCACAGCATGGTGGGGCGCAGCGCGAAGGTCAGGCGGTTGACGCGCGCCAGGTCGCGCAGGGCGCCGGCGAAGTCGGGCTCCGTCGCCGCCTCGTCATCCATCCATTCCTCGCGGTCGGAGCGCGTCGCGAGGCTCACCGCGCGCTGCGGGGCGGCGCCGGGGCTCATGCGACGCGGAACCGCATGGTCTCGGCCGAAAGGCCCGGCCCGAAGGCGAGGGCGCAGCCCCGCTGGCCGCGCCGCGCCGTGCGCAGCATGCGTTCCAGCACGAACATGACGGTCGCCGAGGACATGTTCCCCGTCTCCCGCAGCACGGCGCGGCTGACATCCAGCGCATCCCCGGGCAGGCCGAGGCCATGCACCACCGCATCCAGCACGCTGCGCCCGCCGGGATGCACGGCCCAGAGGTCGAATTCCGCGACCGCCGCGCCGCCCAGGATGGCGCTGGCCTGGTCCGGCAGGGCGCGCGCCAGGGTCAGCGGCACGAAGCCCGACAGGGTCATGTCGAAGCCATCGTTGCCGATGCGCCAGGTGATCTGGTCGGCCGCTTCCGGCACCAGGGCGGCGTGGAAGCCTTCCAGCGCCAGCCCCTCCTCCTCCGCCGTCACCAGCGCGGCGGAGCAGCCATCGGCGAAGAGCAGGAAGCACAGCAGCTGCTCGATTTCGGTGCTCGGCTGCAGGTGCAGCGAGCAGAGCTCGAGGTTCAGCACCAGCACGCGCGCGCGCGGGTCGCTGCGCACCATGTGATGCGCCAGCTTGAGGGCGTTGATCGCCGCCTGGCAGCCCATGAAGCCGACCACGCTGCGCTCCACCGTGCCGGGCAGGCCGAAGCGGTTGATGATCCAGTGGTCGAGGCCGGGGGCGGCGAAGCCGGTGCAGCTCGCCAGCACCAGGTGGGTGATGCGCGGCCCCTCCGCCGCCAGGCCCAGCGCGTCGCAGGCGGCCTCGGCCAGGGCCGGCGCCTCCGCCTCGTAGCGGGCCATGCGCTGGCCGGTGCTGGGGAAGCGGTCGGTGCGGTAGAAGCCGTCCACGGTGCCGGTGGCGTCCGGCTCGGGCTCCAGCACCGACCAGCGCCGGGCGATCTGGGACCGCTCCGCCAGCCGGTCGAAGGCGGACTGGGTGCGCGGGTCGGTGATCTGCCGCCCGGCGAAGAGCCGGAAGGCATCATGCACCTCGTGCCGCGGCAGGGCGGTGGCGATGCGGTTGATATGGGCTTGGGTCACCAACGAAAGATAACGCGGGTCACGGGCGCGTCACCCCGCCGGTCGCGGGAAGGTGCCCATCCGCCGCCGCCGGCGCCCGGGGCGTGCGCAGTCACGCCTCGCCGGCGCCCGGCCTCGCGGCGCGGGGCCTCGCCGGGACCGGCCTGCGGCCGCG
>NZ_SMOA01000478.1 GCF_004353985.1 Paracraurococcus ruber
CCGGTTCGTCCGGCGCAAAGGCCGCCATCGCCGGCGCCGCGGCATCCGCCGGCGCGATGCCCGCCGCCCCCGCGGCGGGGCTTGGCGACGGGTCGCCAGGGGTGTGGCCGGCGGCAGCCACCGGGCTGCGTCCCGCGGCCTGGCCCGGCCCATGCCCCGGTCCAGGCACGGGTCCATGCCCCGGACCATGCGCGGGTCCATGCGCGGGTGCCCGCCCCGGGTGGTGGTGGCGCGCGACCCCCGCCGGCGCCGCCGCCGGGTCCCCGCCGGCGGCCGCGTGGCTGGACGAAGGCATGCTCCGGAGTATCCCTGTTCCGGCGCAGCCTAGCGGCGCGGGCGTTAACGCCCCCGGAATGGCCGGATGCCGGCGTCAGCCCCCCAGCCGCGGGTTGCGCCAGACCTGGCAGCCATCCGCCTGGGTCAGCGCGTCCAGCGAGACGACCGGCTGCGCCACGGGGAAGAAGCAGGGCTCCTCCCGCTCCAGCCGCCAGCCCGCGCCGAAGAGCAGGTCGAGCAGCGCCCCTTCGATCCGCCGGCTGTGGGTGGCGACGCAGAGCAGCCGCACCCGGTCGTTCAGCACCGGCAGGGCGCCGGCGAGCAGCGCCGCCTCCGTCCCCTGCACGTCCATGTGCAGCAGGTCCACCGCGGCATGCGCCTCCAGCAGCGTCGGCAGCGGGATGCTGGCCTGGCGGGACAGCGGCAGCGCATGGCCGCGGTAGTCGGCGCCGTCGGAGGGCGCAGCCTCGACCGCGCGGCGCCCGGCATCGCCCAGCGCCGCGCCTGGCCAGAGCGCGCCCTTCGCATGCGGCCAGACGACGGCCTGGTGCAGCCGCCAGGCGAGGTCGCCGGCAGCCCCCGCATCCGGCGCGCCCAGCGGAACCAGGCCGTTCAGGTCGAGATGCCGGCGCAGCGCCTGGAAGCGCAGCGGGTCGGCCTCGGCGGCGGTGATGGCGATGCGCCGCTTGCCCAGGCGCCGGGCGCAGAGGGTCGCCAGCGTCACCCAGGGCCCCCAGCCGGCGCCCACCTCCACCACCGCGAAGCCCTCGCCCGCCGACTGCAGGGCGAGGGCGAGGGCGGCATATTCGATCCCGCCCGAGAGCAGGGTGTCGCCGGGAAAGGGCGGGCGATCGATGACCGTCCCGCGCCGATGCGCCTGCGCCGGCTCGTAGTCCGGATCCACCCGCATGCCGAAGAAGTCGAGGATCAGCAGCGGGTCGGGCTGGCGCTCCGGCGCCGCCAGCGCCTCGAGGAAGCGGATATCGGCGTCGCGATAGGCCTGGAAGTGGTGCTCGAAGTCGGGGAGGAGGTGGGGCGGCAGTCTCGGGGTCTCGGGGTGCATCGGCGCGGCCTGGCCTTCTCGGCGATCGCGCGCGGGGTGCCGGCCCCGCGCGCGCGCAGTCTCGCAGACCCGTGAGGGGGCCGCCAGGGCGGTGGCGACGGCGACGCGCGGCCGCCGCCCCGGGGGCGGTCAGTCCGGCCGGCCGGCCACCCGCTGCACCATCCGCCAGATGGCGTTCACCTGCACGCCGTCCTTGAACAGGTAGCGGCTGTCATAGGCATAGCCCCACCAGTTCCAGCAGCCCTCGGGGTTGATGTTGAAGAGGGCGTCCGGCCGCGGCACCGGGAAATCCGATGCCGCCACGGTGCGCGCCTGCGGGTAGAGCACGAGGATGCGGTTGGCCTCGGCCCATTCGTTGACGCCGATGTTGCGGTAGAAGACATCGCCCAGGGCCTGCGCCGACTGCTTGCAGCCATGCAGCACCACATGCAGCCGGCAGGGCGCGGCGCCGTCTCCCTGGCAGGCCTGCGGCACATAGAGATAGCCGGTGTCCCACAGCCCGTGCGGCGCCGGCTGGCCGCCCGGGGCGAATTCCGTCTGGTCGAAGGCGACCAGCGCGCCGGCGGCCTGCGCGGCGCGCGGCTGCAGCGGGCCGTAGATCGTCTGCAGCACCGTCCCCGCCTGGTCGTAGCCGCAATCGTTGATGTAGGGGTCGCGGTTGTCCGGGCAGGCGACGCCGAAGGCCTGGGTGACCCAGGAATGCCCGGCATCCAGCGCCGCGTCGCTGAAGCTGGTGGCGACGGTCGGCAGGCCGAGCAGGCCATAGACCGCGACGGCGCGGCGCACCGTCTCCGGGTTCACCACCCGGTCGGACTTGCCGGTGAAGGCATAGAGCCGGCTGCGGCCCAGCCCCTCCACCGGGTCGATCCAGCCGCGGGCGGCGAAGTCGCGGATGCGGCCGGCATAGGTGGCGGCCGGCTGCAGCAGGGCGGGCGCCGACATGCAGGGCCCGGTGGCGAGGCTGGCCAGCGGCTGCACCCCGTCCGGCCCCGCCGCCAGCACGGCGCAGCCATAGAGCCCGCCGGCGACCAGCCCGGCGCCGGTGAAGGTGGCGGAATGCGCCACATGCAGCTGGTTCGCCATGAAGGCGCCGGAGGAGATGCCGGAGACCGAGATCTGCGCCGGATCGACGCGGTAGCCGCCCAGCCGGTCGGCGGCGGAGGCGGTGCCGGCGAGCAGGCCGAGCCCGAGCAGCGGCCCGGCCAGCAGCGCGGCGCGGC
>NZ_SMOA01000479.1 GCF_004353985.1 Paracraurococcus ruber
GCCGGCCGGCCCTCGCGCGGGGCCGCCGGCGCGCCGCCCGGGCAGGGCGCCCGGCCGGCGCGGTAACCGAACCCTCACGGTTTTTTGGCACCAGACCGGTTTGTGCAGGACATCGGGACGCCCCGCGCCATGCCAGCCGCCACGCCCATGCCGGCCCCCCTGCCCCCGGCCGCCGCCGCCGCCCGACCGGGGCCCGGGCGCCGCCGCGTCCAGGCCGGCCTACTCCTCCTCGGCGGCCTGCTGGCCAGCCCCCGCATCCTCCGGGCCGATCGCCGGCCGCTGCGCGTCACCTTCGTCAATCCGGGCCGGGCGGATGAGGCGCTGTGGCGGATGATCGAGCTGTCGATGCAGCAGGCGGCGCCGCAGCTCGGCATCGCGCTGACCGTGGCGCAGGCCGGCCGCAACCGCCAGCTGATGCGCAGCGAGGCGCTGGCCGCCCTGGCCGCGACGCCGCCGCCCGACCTCCTGCTCATCGGCAATGAGGAGCGCAGCGCCCGCGAGGTCATCCTCGCCGCCGAGGCGCGGGGCGTGCCCTGCTTCCTGCTGCTGAACGACCTCGACGCGGCGGATGCCGAGGCGATGGGCGCCCCGCGGGAGAGGGTGCGCGCCTATCTCGGCAGCCTGGTGCCGGACAACCTCGCGGCCGGCCGCGACCTGGCGGAGGCGCTGCTGGCCGCGGCGCGGGCCAGGGCGGGGAGCGGCACCGGGACGAACGCGCCGGCGGGCCCCGGCGCCCGCCGCCGCCTGCTGGCCATCGTCGGGGACCGTGTCACGCCGAGCTCCACCCTGCGGGAGGAAGGGCTGCACCAGGCCATCGCCGCCGCCGGCGATGCCGAGGTGGCGCGCGTGCTGCCCGGCCACTGGAGCGAGCGGGAGGCGGAGGCGGCGGCCGGGCGCTACCTGGCCTGGGCACGCGCCGGCGGCGTGGGCACCGACCTCGTCTGGGCCGCCAACGACCCGATGGCGATCGGCGCCCTGCGCGCCTTCGCCGCCGCCGGCGAGACGCCCGGCGAGACGGTCCTGTTCGGCGGCGTGAACTGGACGACGGCGGCGCTCGACCTGATCGCCGAGGGCCGCATGGAAGTGTCCTTCGGCGGGCATCTCTTCGCCGGCGTGCTGGCCCTGGCGGTGCTGCGCGACTGGGCCGATGGCCGCGACTTCGCCACGGAGGGCGGCGGCCGGCTCCGGCTGCCGCTGGCCCCCGCCCGGCGTGACCGGGCGGCGGCGCTGCGCCGGATGCTGGAAGCCGGGCCCTGGGACCGGATCGACGCCGCGGCGCTGACGCGCGCCGCGCGCGGGCCGGATGCGCCGGCGCTGCCGCCCCTGGACCTGCTGCTGCAGCGCCTGATGCCGACAGCCGCCGCCGGGCGATGAACGGCCCGCGGCGGCGGCATTTCAGCGGCCGGTTCCTGCTCTGGACCCTGCCGGCGCTGCTGGTCGTCAACCTCGCCGTCTCCAGCATCCTCGCGGCGCGGCTCTGCCTGGACGGGATCGCGGCCATCGAGCGGCGGGCGGCGGTCATCCTGCCCGA
The DNA here is from genome assembly GCF_004353985.1 of Paracraurococcus ruber. Lineage (GTDB taxonomy): Bacteria > Pseudomonadota > Alphaproteobacteria > Acetobacterales > Acetobacteraceae > Paracraurococcus > Paracraurococcus ruber. The sequence goes on from NZ_SMOA01000479.1 coordinate 1,532, forward strand.
CCTGGCCGCGGCCGCCGCGGACCCCCTCTGGACCTTCCGGACGGAGGAGGTGCAGGCGCTGATGCGCAGCGTCATCGCCGACCCGGACATCGTCGCCGCCAGCATCCTGAACGACCGGGGCCAGGCGGTCTTCGCCTGGACGGCGGCCGCGGCGCCGCGCTGGCGGCAGCGCGAGCACCGGCACCCCATCACCTACCGCGACCAGCACCTGACGGTCCCGGTGGGCGAGATCCGCCTGACCACGGCGGCCGACCGGGCCCTGGGCCATGCGCTGGCCGCCGTGGCGCGGGAATTCGGGCTGGCGCTCGCCTCCTCCCTCATCGTCCTGCTCGGCGGCCTGCTGGCGACGCGGCGGCTGCTGGTCCGCCCGCTCGGCACGCTGATCGCCGCCCTGCACGGTGCCCGCTACGGCGCGCCGCGCGGCCAGGTGCCCGTCGCACCCGGCACCGTCGAGGAGGTCGGCGCGGTGGTGGCCGCCTTCAACGCCATGCAGCGGCGGCTGGATGCGGGGGAGGCGGAGCGCCAGGCAGCGACGGCGCGGCTGCTGCGGCACTACGACCACACGCCGGCGCTGCTCTATTCGGTGGATCGGCAGGGCATCATCCGCCACGCCAGCGCGCATTGGCTGCGCGCCACCGGCCATGCGCGGGACAGCGTGATCGGCCGGCCGCTGGCGGCCTTCCTCGACCCCGAGAGCGCCGACCGCTACGCCCGCGCGATCCTGCCGGATTTCCTGCGCACCGGCCGCACCCAGGAAACGCCGCTGCGGCTGCTCCGGCGGGACGGATCGGCCGCCGATGTGCTGCTGTCCGAGAGCGCGGACACCGATCCCGCCGATGGCGAGATCCGCTCGGTCTCCGTCATGGCCGATGTCACCAGCCTGAGTGTCCATCCGGGAACATGGTGAGTCATCTGAATCGGTTGTGACTGGCGGGTTGCGGCGGGTGGTGCGCGATTTGGCGGGATGTGGACGCCGGAGAACCGCGGTCGGTATGACCGCAGCA
>NZ_SMOA01000047.1 GCF_004353985.1 Paracraurococcus ruber
GCCCGGCCGGCCGCGGCCGGCGGCGATCCGGCCGGGGCCCCGCGCCGGCGCCACGGTCATGGCCGCGCCGCCCGCCGGGCAGCCGGCGTCACGGGTACAGCGCCTCCAGCCGCCAGCCCTCGAAGGAGTCTCCCGCGCCGCCATCGACCCGGTGGAAGACCTGGCGGTCATGCAGGCGGAAGGGCATGTCGCGCCAGAACTCGATCCGCCGCGGCAGCAGGCGGAAGCCGGACCAGTGCGGCGGCCGGGGGATCTCGCCAATGCCGAATTTCACGGTGTATTCCGCGACGGCCTTCTCCAGCGCCCAGCGGCCCTCCAGCGGGCGGGACTGCCGGCTGGCCCAGGCGCCGATGCGGCTGCCGCGGGCGCGGGAGGCGTAGTAGGCATCCGCCTCGGCGTCCGAGACCGGCTCGACCGCGCCTTCGACCCGGACGCTGCGCTGCAGGGTCTTCCAGTGGAAGCAGAGCGCGGCCTGCGGATTGGCCTGCAATTCCCCGCCCTTGCGGCTTTCGAGGTTGGTGTAGAAGACGAAGCCGCCCCCGGGACGGTCGTGATCGACGCCCTTCAGCAGCACCATCCGCGCCGAAGGCCGGCCATCGGGCGTGCTGGTGGCCAGGCAGACCGCATTGGGATCGTTCGGCTCGGTCTTCGCCGCCTCCGCCATCCAGGCCTCGAAACGGGCGATCGGATCCTCGGCGGCGCTGTCCATGGCGGTAATCCCGGGTCACAAGGCGTGCGGCCGGAATCCCTTGCCCGGCCGCCGGGGGTGTGCCACCACCCCTGCCCTCACGCAACAAGCCGGTCCCTTCTCTGCCATGTCCGACGCGCCTCTCCAGGATGCTCCCACCGGCACGCTCATGGCGGGCAAGCGGGGGCTGGTCATGGGCGTGGCGAATGACCGCTCCATCGCCTGGGGCATCGCCCGCGCGGTGGCGGCGCAGGGGGCGGAGGTGGCCTTCACCTACCAGGGGGAGGCGCTGGAGAAGCGGGTGCGGCCGCTGGCGGAAAGCCTCGACTCCTCCCTCGTCCTGCCCTGCGACGTGACCGACGATGCCAGCGTGGACGCCGCCTTCGCCGCCATCCGGGAAAGCTGGGGCGGCATGGATTTCCTGGTGCACGCCATCGGCTTCGCCAACAAAGAATACCTGCGCGGCAAGTACCTGGACACGCCGCGCGACGCCTTCCTGCAGGCGCTTGACATCTCCTGCTATTCCTTCGTCTCGGTCAGCCAGCGGGCGGTGCCGCTGATGAAGCCGGGCGGCGCGCTGCTGACGATGAGCTACCTGGGCGCCGAACGCGTGACGCCTCACTACAACGTCATGGGCGTGGCCAAGGCGGCGCTGGAGGCCAGCGTGCGCTACCTGGCGGCCGATCTCGGCGGCCTCGGCATCCGGGTGAACGCCATCTCGGCCGGGCCGATCCGGACCCTGGCGGCCAGCGGCATCGGCGATTTCCGCTACATCCTGAAGTGGAACCAGCTGAACGCGCCGCTGCGGCGGAACGTGACGATCGAGGAGGTGGGCGGCGCTGGCCTCTACCTGCTCAGCGACCTCTCGGGCGGCGTGACCGGGGAGGTGCACCACGTGGACAGCGGCTACCACGTGGTCGGCATGAAGAACCCGGACGCGCCGGACATCGCCACGGTCTGAGGCGCGGCGCGGCCGAGGCTCCCCCCACCATGTCCCACAACAGCTTCGGCCACCTCTTCCGCGTCACCACCTGGGGCGAGTCCCACGGCCCGGCCATCGGCTGCGTGGTGGATGGCTGCCCGCCCCGCCTGGCGCTGACCGAGGCGGACATCCAGCCCTTCCTCGACCGCCGCCGCCCCGGGCAATCGAAATTCGTCACCCAGCGGCAGGAGCCGGACCAGGTCCGCATCCTGTCCGGCACCTTCGAGGGGCTGACCACCGGCACGCCCATCTCCCTGCTGATCGAGAACACCGACCAGCGCAGCAAGGATTACGGGGAGATCCGGGACCGCTTCCGGCCGGGCCATGCCGACCTGACCTACGACCTGAAATACGGCATCCGGGACTATCGCGGCGGCGGCCGGTCCTCCGCGCGGGAGACGGCGATGCGCGTCGCCGCCGGCGCCGTGGCGCGCAAGGTCCTGGCGGGCGTGACCATCCGCGGCGCCCTGGTGCAGATGGGGCCGGACCGGGTGGACCGCGCCCACTGGGACTGGGCGGCGGTGGAGGAGAATGCCTTCTTCTGCCCCGACCCCGCGGCAGCCATCCGCTGGGAGGCGATGCTGACCGAGGCGCGCAAATCCGGCTCCTCCCTCGGCGCCGTCATCGAGGTGGTGGCGGAGGGCGTCCCGCCCGGCCTCGGCGCGCCGATCTACGGCAAGCTTGATGCCGACATCGCCGCGGCGCTGATGGGCATCAATGCGGTGAAGGGCGTCGAGATCGGCGAGGGCTTCGCCGCCGCCGCCCTGACGGGCGAGGGCAATGCCGACGAGATGCGGATGGGCCCGGACGGGCGCGTGCTGTTCGGCGACAACCATGCCGGCGGCGTGCTGGGCGGCATCTCCACCGGCCAGCCCATCGTGGCCCGCTTCGCGGTGAAGCCCACCTCCTCCATCCTCACGCCCCGGAAGTCGGTGGACCGCTTCGGGCAGGAGGTGGAGGTGCTGACCAAGGGCCGGCACGACCCCTGCGTCGGCATCCGCGCCGTCCCGGTGGGGGAGGCGATGCTGGCCCTGGTGCTGGCCGACCACCTGCTGCGCCATCGCGGCCAGAACCCGGATGCGCCGACCGAAGCGCGGTTGCCGCGGAACTGACGGCCCGCTGGCCCCTTACCCATTCGGTCGGGCGACCAACATACCGATAACGGGTCGCCAGCGCCCCCCGCATGCGACCTTCGTACTGCACCGGCCGGACGGTTGCACCTTGACGGCCCCGTCGGGTCCGCGGGAAAGGAACCAGCAAGAAGGAGCGCGAGACCAGCCCATGCCGATCGCCGATCCGCCGACGGAGATGCTCGTCCTGGATGCCTTCGTCTCCCTGTGCGGCCGGGAACCCTGGCAGGCACGGCTGGCCGATCTCGGCGCGCGCGCCAATCCGGGCTCGCTCTGCGGCCGCGCGACGCAGCAGCGCTATGCCCTCGAACTCGCCCTCTCCCGCCTCACCGACCATCGGGCCGCCGCCAAGGCCGGCCCGGCCGAGCGCCGGCTCTGCGGCCTGGCGCGGGATGCCGTCGCCCTGGCGGACAGCCTGCCGCCCGCCGCCCGCACCCGGCTGCAGGACCAGCTGCTGGCCGGCCTGACCGGCGAGGCCACGCTGATCCCGCTGTTCCACCTGCTGCGCACCGCCAGCATCCTGCGCAGCCGCGGCTTCGCGGTGCGCTTCGACGGCCTGGCCGAGGACGCCCCCTACGACCTGCTGATCGAGCGGGGCGGCGCCACCGCCGAGGTGGTCTGCGAGACCGTCTCGGCCGAGGAAGGCCGGCCCGTGCCGCGCGGCGACTGGTGGGCGCTGGTTGATGCGATCAACCCGGAATTGCAGACCTGGCTGGCGGCGCATCCCGGCCGCTACCTGCTGAAGATGACCCTGCCGGAGGGCATGTCGGGCCCCGACCAGCTGGCCGAATTGCAGCGCCGCATCACCGACCTGCTGGCGGCCGAGAAGCGGCAGGATTCCGGCGCCCAGGCGGTGCTCAAGCTCGATCCCCTCATGCTGGCCGGCGCCCAGGCGGGTGACCGCGCCGGCGGCCTGCCGGCCCGGCTGCGCGCCCAGTTCGGGCCGGAAGCGCACCTGGCCGTCACCGCCGACCCTGGCTCGGGCAGCGTCTTCGCGCTCGCCGCCCGGGCGGGGCGGGAGAATGCGATCGCCGCCGCGGTCTGCCGCCGCGCCGCGCTAGTGGCGGAAAGCCGGCTGACCGGAGCGCATCCCGGCATCCTCGCCATCTTCCTCGAGGACCTGGACCGCACGGACTGGCAGGTCCTGCGCGGCGAGCAGCTGGAGCTGGAGGGCGCCGTGCGCCGCTTCCTGACCACCGCGCCGGCGCGGCGGGTGGTGGCGGTCTCCTGCACCTCCCGCTTCGAGATGTTCGGCGCGTCCGACGGGGTGCCGGAGGGCGAGCTGCGCTTCCGCAACCCGTCGCATGCCGCCAGCAAGGCGCCCGGGCTGGCCCCGGCCATCCTCTCCTCCGTTTGAAGCGGCAGCGGCCCGCGTAACCGACTGAAACCGTCGGGTTTCAGCTACGTTTCCCCGCAGCGTCTCTGGAACATGCGGGTGGCGGGGCCGGGGCAGGATGCGTGGGGACGGGCCGATCCGGCCGCGCCACAGGGCCCGGGCAGGGAAGGACGGGAAATTGTTGCGCAAGCGGTGGCGGGCGCAGCATTCTCCCGTGGCCCGCCGGCCGCGCCTGTTCCCGAGCCATGATGCCGCCGCCGGGGCCGCGGCCCAACCGGGAGACGGGATTTGCATGACCGAGCGTGAGTTCCAGGCCAAGCTGGCCGAGCTGGACCGCCTGCTGAACGACCCGGAGATCCGCATGGATCCGGACCGGGTCTGGACGCTGCTGGCCGAGATCAGCACGCAGGAGCCGCAGTCGGCGCGGGCCTGAGGGCAGGACGGCGGGGTCCGCGCCCGGCGCGGCGCCGCCCCCGCAGTCCTGCCGCGGGCCTCCGGCCGGCTGTCACCGAAGAAGCCCCCGGGCCCGACCGGCCCGGGGGCTTTCGCGTTCAGGCCACCTCGAACAGGCCGGCGGCGCCCTGGCCGCCGCCGATGCACATGGTCACCACCACGTATTTCGCGCCGCGGCGCTTGCCTTCGATCAGCGCATGGCCGGTCATCCGCGCGCCGCTCATCCCATAGGGGTGCCCGACCGCGATGGCGCCGCCATCGACGTTCAGCAGCTCATCCGGGATGCCGAGCCGGTCGCGGCAATACAGGACCTGGCAGGCGAAGGCCTCGTTCAGCTCCCACAGGCCGATATCCTCGATCTTGAGGCCGTGCTGCTTCAGGAGCTTCGGGATGGCGAAGACCGGGCCGATGCCCATCTCGTCCGGGTCGGTGCCGGCCACCGCCATGCCGCGATAGATCCCCAAGGGGTGCAGGCCGCGGCGGGACGCCTCCCCCGCCTCCATCAGCACGCAGGCGCTGGCGCCGTCCGAGAGCTGGGACGCATTGCCGGCGGTGACGAAGCGGCCTTCCTTCACCCGCTGGCCGTCCTTGAACACCGGCTTGAGCGAGGCGAGGCCGTCCAGCGTCGTGTCGGCGCGGTTGCCCTCGTCGCGCGCGAGCGTCACCTCCTTGCGGGTGATCTCGCCGGTCGTCCTGTCCTGCACCGCCATGATGCTGGCCAGCGGCACGATCTCCTGCTCGAACCGGCCGGCGGCCTGGGCGGCGGCGGTGCGCTGCTGCGAACGGAGCGCGTATTCGTCCTGCGCCTCCCGGCTGATGCCGTAGCGGTCGGCGACGATCTCCGCCGTCTCCAGCATCGACATGTAGAGCTGCGGCACATGCTGCTCGAGCCAGGGGTCGCGGGTGCGGTGCCGGTTCATCTTGTCGTTCTGCACGAGCGAGATGGATTCGAGCCCGCCGCCCACCGCCACCTGCAGCCCGTCCACGATCACCTGCTTCGCCGCGGTGGCGATGGCCATGAGGCCGGAGGAGCATTGCCGGTCCACCGACATGCCGGGGACGCTGTGCGGCAGGCCGGCGCGCAGCGCGCATTGCCGGGCGAAATTGCTGCCCTGGCTGCCCTGCTGCAGCGCGGCGCCCATGACGACATCCTCGACCTCGCCCGGGTCGAGCCTGGCCCGCTGCACCGCGGCGGCGATGACATGGCCGCCCAGCGCCTGGGCCTGGGTGTCGTTGAAGGCGCCGCGATAGGCGCGGCCGATCGGCGTGCGCGCGGTGGAGACGATGACGGCGCTGCGCATTCGCTTTTCCTCCCGTGTTGCTTTTCCCAGGAGGGGCTTCGCCCCTCCCGAACACTCACCACCAAAGGCCGAAGGGCCTTTGGAAACCTCGAGTTTTCCTCAGCCGCTGCCGAGGATCTTCCACACCCCGTCGCCATGCACCAGCGTGCGGTCGCCGCTGGTCAGCAGGCCGCGGACGAAGACAACGCTCCGCGTCACCCGCAGGATCTCGCCGCGGCCCACCACCAGCTCCCCCAATTTGCCGGGGGAGATGAAGTGGTTGTTGAGCTGCACGGTGGTGACCGGCTTCCTGGCCGCCGCCTCCCACACCGTCATGCCCAGCACGTCGTCCATGAAGCTCATCAGCATGCCGCCATGCACGACGCCGCCGATGTTGAGGTGACGCTGCTCCGGCAGGAAGGCGTATTCCCAGCCCCCATCCAGGCGGCGGGCGACGAAGGGGCCGATCATGGCCGGGTAGTCCTTGGCCGGCACGGGCTTCCAGCCCGCGGCCTTCAGCTCGGCCGGGATGGGGGCGGGCTTCAGGTCCGGGTAGCGGACCTCCTGGGGGGCGATGTCGTCCATGCCGGCGGGTATAGCGGCAGCGGCCGCAACGGTCAGGGGTGTGGTCAGGGGTCCCGGTCAGCCACCGCGCAGGGCGGCGATCAGGAACTCCCGGTTGCCCTCGGGGCCCAGCAGCGGGCTCGGCTCCACCCCCAGCACCTGCCAGCCCGGCAGCCCGGCCCACCAGGCGGCGATGCGGTCGCAGACCGCGCGATGCACGGCGGCATCGCGCACCACGCCGCCCTTGGCGATGGCCGGCCCCACCTCGAATTGCGGCTTTATGAGTGCCACCGCCCAGGCGCCCGGGGCGCACAGCGCCATGGATGCCGGCAACACGGTCTGCAGCCCGATGAAGCTGGCATCGCAGACCAGGACGCCCGGTTGTTCCGGCACCTGCGCGGCGTCGAGGTAGCGGGCATTGACCCGTTCCAGCACGACCACCCGCGGGTCGTTGCGCAGCGTCCAGGCCAGCTGGCCATGGCCGACATCCACCGCATAGACCTTCGCCGCGCCATGCTGCAGCAGCACGTCGGTAAAGCCGCCGGTGGAGGCGCCGACATCCAGCCCCACGCGGCCCGCCGGCGAGAGGCCGAAATGCGCCAGCGCATGCGCCAGCTTCACCCCGCCGCGCGACACCCAGGGATGGTCCTGGCCGCGCAATTCCAGCGGCCGGTCGGCGGGAATGAGTTGCCCGGCCTTCTCGATCCGCTGCTCACCGGAATAGACCTTGCCGGCGAGGATCAGCGCCTGGGCGCGGGTGCGGCTCTCGACCAGGCCGCGATCGACCAGGGCCTGGTCGGCGCGGAGCCTGGCGGGGCGGGGGTCCTGCGCGGCCATGCATCCGCCTTCATCGCTGGCCCGCCCCGCGCCGCCGCCCGGGCGGCTGGCGGCCAAGTGGCGGGGAGGTCCGGCAGGCCCCGGACGAGCCGCCGGGGCGCGGGCGGGCGGGGCTTGCCGCCCCGCCCCCTCGCCTCAGGCCCGCGCCGCCGCCGCGCCGCTGCCCAGCGCCGAGACCGCCATGGCGACGATCTGCGCCGCGTTCAGCCCGGCCTCGTCATACTGCTTCTTCGGGTTGTCGTGGTCGATGAAGCGGTCCGGCAAGCACATCGGCCGCACCTTCAGCCCGGCATCCAGCATGCCGCGCAGCGCCAAGTGGTGCAGCACGAAGCTGCCGAAGCCGCCGACCGAGCCTTCCTCGATGGTGATCAGCACCTCGTGCTCGCGCGCCAGCCGCTCCACCAGGGCGGTGTCCAGCGGCTTGGCGAAGCGGGCATCGGCCACGGTGGTGGACAGGCCGCGCGTGCCCAATTCCTCCGCCGCCTTCAGGCATTCCTGCAGCCGCGCGCCATAGGAGAGGATGGCGACCTTGGTGCCTTCCTTCAGCACGCGCCCCCTGCCGATCTCGAGCGGCGTGCCGCGCTTCGGCAGATCGAGCCCGATGCCCTCGCCGCGCGGGTAGCGGAAGCCGATCGGGCCGGCATCATGCGCCGCCGCGGTGGCGACCATGTGGACCAGCTCCACCTCATCCGCCGCCGCCATCAGCACCATGTTCGGCAGGCAGCCGAGATAGGCGATGTCATAGGCGCCGGCATGCGTCGCGCCATCGGCGCCGACCAGGCCCGCGCGGTCCATCGCGAAGCGTACCGGCAGGTTCTGCAGCGCCACGTCATGCATCACCTGGTCATAGGCGCGCTGCAGGAAGGTGGAGTAGATGGCGCAGAAGGGCTTCATCCCCTCCGTCGCCATGCCGGCGGCGAAGGTGACGGCATGCTGCTCGGCGATGCCGACATCGAAGGTGCGCTTCGGGAAGCGCTTGCCGAACATGTCGAGGCTGGTGCCCGACGGCATGGCGGCGTTGATGGCGACGATCCGGTCATCGACCTCGGCTTCCGCGATCAGCGCGGTGGCGAAGACCTTCTGGTAGGTCGGCGGCCCGGGCGGGGCCTTCACCTGCTCCCCGGTGACGACGTTGAACTTCTGCACGCCGTGGTACTTGTCGGCGCTGGCCTCGGCCGGGGCGTAGCCCTTGCCCTTCTTCGTCACCACGTGCAGCAGCACGGGGTCGTTCACCTCGGCGTCGCGCAGGTTGCGCAGCACCGGCAGCAGGTGGTCCAGGTCGTGCCCGTCGATCGGGCCGACATAGTAGAAGCCCAGCTCCTCGAACAGCGTGCCGCCGGTCAGCAGGCCGCGCGCATATTCGTCGGCCCGCTTCGCGGCGCGTTCCAGCGGCGCCGGGAAATGCCGCGCCAGCTTCGCCATCATGTCGCGGATGGACAGGAAGGGGCGGGAGGAGACGACCTTCGACAGATAGGCGCTCATCGCGCCGACCGGCGGCGCGATGGACATGTCGTTGTCGTTGAGGATGACGATCAGCCGCGACTTCTCGGCGCCGGCGTTGTTCATCGCCTCATAGGCCATGCCGGCGCTCATCGCGCCGTCGCCGATCACCGCGATGACGTTGCGCTGGTCGCCCTTCAGGTCCCGCGCCACCGCCATGCCGAGGCCGGCGGAGATCGAGGTGCTGGAATGGGCGGCGCCGAAGGGGTCATACTCGCTCTCGCTCCGGCGGGTGAAGCCGGACAGGCCGCCGCCCTGGCGCAGGGTGCGGATGCGGTCGCGCCGCCCGGTCAGGATCTTGTGCGGATAGGCCTGGTGGCCGACATCCCAGATCAGCCGGTCGCGCGGCGTCTCGAACACCGCATGCACCGCCACCGTCAGCTCGACGACGCCGAGCGAGGCGCCGAGATGGCCGCCGGTGACGCTGACGGCCGAGATCGTTTCGGCGCGCAGCTCGTCGGCCAGCTGCTTGAGCTGGTCAGAGGAGAAATTCCGCATGTCGGCGGGCACGCGGACCCGGTCGAGCAGGGGGGTGGAGGGCGCGGGGGACATGGTCAGCTCCTCCGCTCGATCGTGAAGTCAGCGAGCATCCTCAAGAGGTCACCCCTCTCCCCGAAGCCGTCAAGATGGCCCTTTGCCTGGGCGACCAGCCGCTCGGCTTGAAGCCTTGCGCGGTCGAGGCCCAGCAGCCCGACCAGGGTCGCCTTCCCGGCCGCGGCGTCCTTGCCGGTGGCCTTGCCGGTCTCGGCGGCGCTTGCGGTCGCGTCCAGCAGGTCGTCGGCGATCTGGAAGGCGGCGCCCAGGTCGCGGCCATAGGCCAGCAGCGCATGCCGCTGCGGCAGCGGCGCCTTGCCCAGGATGGCGCCCGCCTCGGCCGAGAATTCGATCAGCTTGCCGGTCTTCAGCGTCTGCAGCCGGCCGATCGCCACCTCGTCCAGCTGGCCGCCGGCGCGTTCCGCCAGCATGTCCAGCATCTGGCCGCCGCACATGCCGCGCGGGCCGGCGGCGCGCGACAGGCAGCGCACCAGCTCCACCCGCACCGCGGGGTCGCTATGGGTGTCCTCCTCGGCCAGCACGGTGAAGGCGTGGCTCTGCAGCGCATCGCCGGCCAGGATCGCCGTCGCCTCGTCCCAGGCCTTGTGCACGGTCGGCTTGCCGCGGCGCAGGTCGTCGTCGTCCATCGCCGGCAGGTCGTCATGCACCAGGGAGTAGGCGTGCACCATCTCGATCGCCGCGGCGACGCGCAGCGCCGCCTGGCGGGAGACGTTGAACTGCCGCGCCCCTTCCAGCACCAGGAAGCCGCGCAGCCGCTTGCCGCCGCCGATGGCGGCATAGCGCATGGCGGCGAAGAGCGGCGCCTCCTGCCCCTCATCCGGCGGCAGCAGCACGTCGAGCGCCTGGTCGATCTCGGCGGCGGCCTCCGCCAGGGCGCGCGCCAGCGTGGCGGACGGCGCGTCGGTGGTCATGCTCATGGCTCAGGCGACCCTATTCGACATCGCGCAGCGCCGGCCCGCCGGGCCCGGCGACGATGGCCTGCACCTTCGCCTCGGCCTCGGCCAGCGTCCGCTCGCAATGCTGGCGCAGCGCGGCGCCCCGTTCGTAATCCGCGATGGCCTGGGCCAGGCTGCCCTGCCCGCCCTCCAGCGACCGCACGATCCCCTCCAGCTCGGCCAGCGCATCCTCGAAGGACAGGGCGGCCAGATCCCGCCGCCCGGGCTGCTCGCCCGTCCCGCCCCCGCGCGCCGCGCCGGCCTGCCCCCGCCCCTCTCCCATCCGGGTCTCCTGACTCTGGCGGGCATCATACATCCGCCGCCGTCTTGGCCAAATGCCACCGCCGCAGGCAGCCCCGCACCGCCAGGGGCAAGGGCGCCGGGGCCATGGTGACGAAGCGCCAGCGCCAGCGCCCGCCGGGCCGCCGCCGGCCGGCATCGCCCGACGGAAACGGGCGCAAGAACAACCGCTTGGGCGAACCGGCCGAGCGGGCCCCCGCCGCCGGCCGCCATGCCGCGCTTGGGCGGGCCGCGGACCGGCCCGGGAAGCGGCCGCCCGCCACGCTTGCGCCGCCTTGCCCTGACCGACTCGCCGGCGTACCGGACCCCGGCGGACCCGCGCGCCACGCGGCAGCCCGGCCGCCCCGGCGACCGCCGCCAAGGGAGGAAACCCGATGCCGCATCAGACGCGCCGTACCCTGCTGGCCGCCCCCTTGGCCGCCCCCTTGGCCACCCCGCTGCTGCCGACCGCCGCCCGGGCGCAGGCCGAAGCCGGCCGGCCGATCCGCATGATCGTGCCCTTCGCCCCGGGCGGGTCGGCCGATGTCGTCGCCCGCATCACCGCCCTCGGCCTGCAGGAGGCGCTGGGGCAACCCGTGGTGGTGGAGAACCGCGGCGGCTCGGGCGGCGTCATCGGCTCGGAAGCCGCGCTGGCGGCGCCGCCCGATGGCGCCACCATCGTCTTCCACACCCTGTCCTCGGCCGTGCTGAATGCCGGGCTCTACCGCAACCTGTCCTTCGATGTCCGCCGCGCCTTCGCCCCGGTGGCGCTGGTCGGCACCCTGCCCAACGTGGTGATGGTGCATCCGCGCCTGCCGGCGCGGACCCTGCCGGAGCTGCTGGCACTGCTGCGGGAGAGGCCGGGGCGGATCGCCTATGCCTCCTCCGGCGCCGGCACCATCACGCATCTCTCGGCGCATCTGCTGGTGCAGCTGGCGGGGGCGGAGGCGACGCATGTGCCCTATCGCGGCAGCGGCCCTGCCTTCGCCGACCTGCTGGCCGGCACCGTGGACATGATGGTGGACAGCATGGCGAGCGTGATCCCGCCAATCCGCGCCGGCCAGGTGCGGGCCCTGGCGGTGACCACGCGCGGCCGCAGCCCCGCCCTGCCGGACGTGCCGACGGCGGCCGAGGCCGGGCTGCCGGGCTACGAGACCTACAACTGGCACGCCGTCTTCGTGCATGCCGCGACGCCGGCGCCGCTGCGGGCGCGGCTGGAGGCCGGGATGCAGGCGGCGGTGCGGGCGCAGGCGGTCCGGCTGGAACAGGCCGGCGTGGAGCCGCGGCCGGACGGGGCGGCGGCGCTGGCGGCGTTCTGGGACCAGCAGCTGGCGCTGTGGATCCCCATCGTCCGCAGTTCCGGCGCGACGGCGGACTGACGCCCCGGCCGTGGCGCCCGGCCGGCGGCGTCGCGGCGGATGCAGGCACTGGCTCGGTCGGCCGCGGCCTGCGGCGCGCGCCGATGGGCGCGGAGCCTGCCGGGCGGCTTCGCGGCGCCGCGGCGGCGGGATAGGCTCGCGCCATGCGCACCCTCCCCACCTGGCGGTCCCTGCTCTATGTCCCGGCGACGCGGGACGATTTCGTCGCCAAGGCGCATCGCCGCGGCGCCGATGCCATCATCCTCGACCTCGAGGATGCGGTGGCGCCCGCGGAGAAGCCGGCCGCCCGCGCCGCACTGGCCCGCGCCGTGCCGGCGGTGCGGCAGCCGGGGCCGGACGGGCGCGGCGCCGAGGTCTGCGTGCGCATCAACCGGCCGCTGCGCATGGCGGCGGAGGACATCGCCGCGGCGGTCGGCGCCGGCGCCGACGTGCTGGTGCTGACCAAGCTGCTGGGCCCCGACCATGTGCGCCTGCTGGCCGAACTGACCGCGGAGTCCGAGGCGGCGCAGGGCGTGCCGGTGGGCAGCACCCGCTTCATCGGCTTGGTCGAGACCGCGGCGGCGCTGCCGCAGATGGAGGCGATCGCCCGCGCCGATGACCGCATGGTGGCGCTGGGCGCGGGCGGGGAGGATCTGGCGACCGATCTCGGCATGGAGCCGGTGCCGGACGCGCTCTACATCCCGAAGATGCTGGCGGTGGTGGCGGCCCGCGCCGCCGGCATCCTGCCGCTGGGCTTCGTCGGCACCGTCGCCGGCCTGTCGGACATGGAAGGCTACCGGGCGATGCTGCGGCGGTCGCGCGCGCTGGGCTTCGCCTGCGCCAGCTGCGTCCACCCGTCGCAGGTGCCGGTGATCAACGAGGAATACGGCGCCCGGCCCGAGGAGGTGGAACGCGCCCGCCGCATGGTCGCGGCCTTCGAGGCATCGCTGGCGCGCGGCGTCGGCGCGGTGACCTTCGAGGGGCAGATGATCGACGCGCCGATCGTCGAGCGGGCCAGGCGGCTGCTGCGCCGCTTGGGCTAGTATCCCGAACCCGAAGTCCGCCGCCACTGGTGGCGTCCTTCGGTCCGGGCCACTCGCCATTGTTGTCAGTGGCCTGCTGGTCCGCTGCGTCTGCAGCCGGTGGCTGCGAACTTCGCGGGCAGGACACTAGGCCGGATCGCGGGGCGGCGGGCGCGCCGCCCCGGGACGGCCGCGGGAGGGACAGCGCCCCTCCCGCCTGATGCTCAGCGCCGCGGCGTGCGCTCGTTCTCCGGATGCGCGCCGCTGACATTGGTGCCGAGGTTGCGGTCCACCGCACGGCTCGCCGCGGTGCCCGGCGGGTCGTTCGCCGGCCGCTCGTTCTCCGGATGCGCGCCACTGACATTGGTGCCGAGGTTGCGGTCCACCGCACGGCTCGCCGCGGTGCCCGGCGGGTCGTTCGCCGGCCGCTCGTTCTCCGGATGCGCACCGCTGATGTTGGTGCCCAGCACCTCATCCGCGCCGCGCGACAGCATGGTGCCCGGCGGATTGCCCGGCGTGCCGTCCGGCTGCCGGCCGGCGAGGTTGGTGCCGGCCAGGTCGTCGGCGCCGCGCGTCGCCGCGGTGCCGGGCGGGTTGGTCGCGGCGCGGCCGCTGCCGCCCAGGCTGCCGCCGGCCGTCGCCGGCCGCTCATTCTCCGGATGCGCGCCGCTGATGTTGGTGCCCAGCACCTCATCCGCGCCGCGCGACAGCATGGTGCCCGGCGGGTTGCCCGGCGTGCCATCCGGCGCGCTGGCGGCGGCGCCGGTGCGCGGATAGTCGCCGGTGCGCGTGCCCGTCTGGGCCGCGGCCGTGGTGGTGCCGACGCCGGCGGCGGTGCCGATGCCGCTGACCGGGTCGGTCATGTCGCCATAGCCGCTCCAGCCGCCGGCACGGTAGTCGGCGCCGCGCGCCGTGGCATCGGCGGCGTTGTGCCGGGCCATGATCGCCTCCGCCTCGGCGGCGCGGGCTTCCTCGGCGCGGAGCGTCACCAGGTTGCCGCCGCGGCGCACGCCTTCGGCATAGACATGGCTCTCCTCCTCCGACAGGCCGGCGCCGGTGAGCGCGCCGAGCAGGCCGCCCGCCGCCGCGCCGACGCCGGCGCCGGTAACCGCCGCCACCAGCCAGCCGGCGGCGACGATGGGGCCGAGGCCGGGGATGGCCAGCGCGCCGAGGCCCGCCAGCAGGCCGGCGCCGCCGCCGACCAGGGTGCCGATGGTGGCGCCGGTGCCGGCGCCCGTGCCGGTTTCCGTCGTGACGTCGCCGGTCGTGGTCGTCGTCGCGCCGGTATCGTCGCCGCGGCTGGCGATCAGGCTGATGTCGTCGCGGGCGAAGCCGGCGGCTTCCAGGTCACGGACGGCGGCATGCGCGTCGGTGGTGCTGTCGAAGAGCCGCGCGATGGTGCGGGTTGCCATGATATGCTCCCTGATCTCGTGGGCGTTCAACGGCCGGCGTTCGGGACGACGTTGCCCTGGAAGTCCAGCGCGACGCTGACCTGCTGGCCGCCGCGGCTGGCGCGGCCGCGCCACACGCCCTGGTCGTCCTTCTGCAGCCCGCTGACATCGGTGAAGCCGGCCGCCTCGATGCGGCTCTTCGCCTGGCCTTCGGTGAAGCTGTTGGCGCCCGCCGCCGGCGTGGTGGCGGTGCGGGTGCCGTCATCCAGGCGCACCGCGGCGTTGCCGCTGTCCGTATCGCGGTTCGGCGTCGTGGCGCCGGTACGGGCATCCGGCGTCGGCGTCACCGCCGTGGCGCCGCTGCGCGCATCGGGTGCCGGCGTCACCGCCGCGTTGGGGCGCGTGGTGCTGCCCTGGGTGGCGGCGCCGGGCGCGGTGCGGTCCGGCGTGGCGGGAGAGGTCTGGGCATAGGCCGGGACGGCCGCAACCGCACCCAGCAACGCCAGGCGAAACAGCGTCTTGCGCATCTTTGGTTCCCGTGTGTTGGCGTGGCAGGCATGCCGCCTGCATGCCACGCCCTAACGGGACTTCAGACGGTGCGTTCCGTCACAAACGGTCCGTCCCGAAGGTGTCGCAGCGCGCCACGTCGCCGCCTTCCAGGCCTGTGCGGAACCAGCGCACGCGCTGCGCGGAGCTGCCATGGGTGAAGCTTTCGGGAACCACGGTGCCGCGCGACTGGCGCTGCAGCCGGTCGTCGCCGACAGCGGCAGCGGCGCCGATGCCGGATTCGACATCGCCCGGTTCGAGGAAGCGCTTCATCTGCTCTGTCCGCGCCGCCCAGATGCCGGCGAAGCAGTCGGCCTGCAGCTCGATCCTGACCTGCATGGCGTTCGACTCGCGCTCATCCATCCCGCGCCGCGCCTGGCTGACGCGCTGCAGGATGCCGAGCTCGTTCTGCACATGGTGCCCGACCTCATGCGCGATGACATAGGCCCGGGCGAACTCCCCAGGCGCGCCCAGCTTGCGCTCCATGTCGCGGAAGAAGGCGGTGTCCAGGTACACCTTGCGGTCGTTCGGGCAGTAGAAGGGCCCGACCGCGGTCTGCGCGAAGCCGCAGGCGGATTGGGTGCCGCCGCTGAACAGCACCAGGTTGGGCGGCGTGTATTGCCGGTTGGACCGGCGGAAGATGTCGGCCCAGGCATCCTCGGTCGTCGCCAGCACCTGGGCGACGAAGCGGCGCTGCCCGTCATCCTCCTCCGGCGCCGGGGCGCGGCGGCTTTCCGTCACCTGGCTCTGCGGCGGTGCCTCGCCGCCGCCGCTCAGGATCACGGACGGATCGATGCCGAAGAACAGCGCCAGCAGCACCAGCGCGACGGTGCCGAGGCCGCCGCCGGCGACGCCGATCGGGATGCCGCCCCCGCGGCCGAAGCCGCCGCCGCTGCCGCGGCGGTCCTCGACATTGCTGCTCTCGCGTTCGCCATCCAAGCGCATGGCCGGCCCCTCCTGCGTTCCGACCGGGCAACGTCATCGGGCGGATCGGGTTCCAATTGGGACGGCTGTGCGGTGGCGTGCGCCATTGCGCGTCTCCCCGCTGGATCGAAGGGCAACCGGTCGGAGAAGGTGCCGTTGGCCGCAGCGTGCCGCCCGACCCGCGCCAGGTGAACGAAGCCCATGCCGGGGGGCCTGCGCGGAGGCGGCACTGGCAAGGAACCACCATCATGGCCTTATCCAACAGGCGCTCGCTGCTGGGGTCCGCCGCGCTCGGCGCCGGCGGCCTCGTCTCCTTCGAGAGGATCGCGCAGGCGGCCCAGGAGGCCGCGAAGACCGACCACGGCCAGCCCGGCCAGGGCGGCTTCGGCCGCCGGGTGGACAGGCTGCCGCCCGGCCCGGCGGTCGCCAGCCACAGCGAGAAGGACATCGCGGAATTCCCCGACTTCCGCTTCTCGCTCGACGGCAACGTGCCGAAGATCACCTCCGGCGGCTGGGCGAAGGAGGCGACGGTCCACCAGTTCCCCGTCAGCAAGGGGATCGCCGGCGTCCACATGTACCTGAACCCCGGCGCGTCGCGCGAGCTGCACTGGCACGCCATCGCCGCCGAATGGGCCTTCATCATCTCCGGCCGCTGCCAGACCGTGGTGCTGGACCCCTCCGGCGCGTCGGAGATCAACAACTACATGCCGGGCGACCTCTGGTACTTCGCCAAGGGGCACGGCCACGCGATCCAGACGATCGGCGACGAGCCCTGCCACTTCATCCTGAGCTTCGACAACGGCGCCTTCTCCGAGCACGGGACCTTCAGCATCACCGACTGGGTCGACGTGACGCCGAAGGACCTGCTGGCGAAGGAATTCGGCGTGCCGAAGGACATCTTCGACGCGTTCCCGAAGGGCGAGGCCTATATCTCCCAGGGGCCGGTGATCCCCCTTGCCCAGGCGACGGACGCGCCCTGGCCACGCGAGAGCACGCATAAATTCCGCCTGCTGCAGGACCGCCGCGCGGTGCGGGAATTCGAGGGCGGCCGGTTCTGGCTGGCGACCAGCGAGGAATTCCCGGCGCAGAGGACCATGTCGGGCGGCCTGATGGTCATCAAGCCGGGCGAGATGCGCAAGCTGCACTGGAACGTCAATGCCAATGAATGGCACTACTACCTGCGCGGCAAGGGCCAGGTGGCGGTGTTCGGGTCCGGCGGCCGCGGCAAGGTGGCGGAGGTGAATCCGGGCGACGTCGCCTACATCACCCAGGGCTTCGGCCACGCCATCCGCAACATCGGCGACGAGGACCTGGAGATCGTGCAGACCTGGGACAACCCGCTGCTCGAGGAGATCGAGCTCGACCGCTGGATCGCCACCAGCCCGCGCTACCTGCTGCAGAACAACTTCGCCGGGGCGAAGCCGGAGGATCTGGACAGGCTGAAGCAGGGCTGAGTCACCGGGGAAGGCCCTGCCTTCCCCGGACCCCATCCGCCGAAGGCCGAACGGCCTTTGGAAACCTCGGGTCTAGCGCACGACCCTTGACGCAAGCAGGCGCTCATACTCCGCCGCGCCAAGCACCGGCGTCAGCACCTGCGCATTGTGCTCGCCCAGCTTCGGCGCGGGCCTCGCCAGGATGCCCGGCGTCCCCGACAGGCGCGGCACCATGCCATGCATCGGCAGCCAGCCGCCCGGCATGTCCTCGTCCGGCACCTCGATCACCGCCTCCCGCTCCACGACGTAGCGGTCATGCTCCAGCATCGCCGCATCCATGATGGGGCCGATGGTGACGCCGGCACGGTCGAAATGCGCCACCGTCTCCTCCAGCGTCCGCTCGGCGATGAAGCCGCCGATGATGGCGTCCAACTCCTCCACATGCTTCAGCCGCTCGGCATTGGTGCGGAAGCGCGGATCCTCGATCATCTCCGGCCGCCCCAGCGAGGCGAACAGCTTCGCCGTCATGCCCTGCGTGCTGGCCGAGAGGCAGACCCAGCCGCCATCCTTGGTCCGGTAGGCATTGCGCGGCACGGAATTGGTGCTGCGGCTGCCGGTGCGCGGCTTCTTCTGCCCGGTCAGCTTCCAGCGGGCATGCTGCGGCTCCATCATCACATGGATGGGGTCGAACAGCGCGCAGTCGATCACCTGGCCCTGCCCCGTCGCCTCGGCATGGCGCAGCGCAATCATCGCCGCCGCCGCGCCATAGAGCCCGGCATAGCCATCCGCCATGTACATCGGCGGCAGCACCGGCTCCCGGTCGGCGAAGCCGTTGACGGCGGCGAAGCCGGAATACCCCTCCACCAGCGTGCCGAAGCCCGGCTTGTGGCGATACGGCCCGTCCTGCCCCCAGCCGCTGATGCGCACGATGACCAGGCGCGGGTTGATCGCCAGCAGCACCTCCGGCGCCAGCCCCATTTCCTCCAGCACGCCGGGGCGGAAGCTTTCCAGGAACATCGACGCGCCCTCGGCCAGGCGCTTCACCACCGCGATCCCTTCGGGGTTGCGCAGGTCCAGGCAGACCGAGAGCTTGTTGCGGCTCAGCGTCTTCCAGTCCACCGGGATGCCGCGCGTGTTCCAGGCGCGCAGCGTGTCGCCCTCCGGCGGCTCCACCTTGACCACCTCGGCGCCGTGGTCGGCCAGCACCTTGGACAGAATGTTGCCCGCGACCAGGCGCGAGAGGTCCACGACGCGCAGCCCCTGCAGGGCGCCGGTCGCGGCGGGGTCGAATTGCCGGCGGCGCGGCGAGGGTTTCTCGGTCATTCCAGGCGGATATTGCCGGCCTCGATCACCCGGCGCCAGCGGGCCAGGTCGGCCTTCAGCACGGCGGCGAATTCCTCGTAGGGCCCGGCCGAGGGCGCCGCGCCCTCCCCGTCATAGATCCGCCGCAGCCCGGGATCGGCCAGCGCCCGGCCAGCCGCTTCATGGATGGCGCGGCGGGTCTCCACCGCCAGGTTCTTCGGCGCGAACAGGCCCCACCAGATATCCGCCTCGTAGTCCACGCCCTGCTCGCGCACCGTGCGCACGGGCGGCACCTCCGCCGGCAGCCCGCCGCCCGGCGCGGCGGCGGCGATGACGCGCACGCGGCCTTCGCGGATGGCGGCATTGGCGCTGGCGACGGTGGTGATCATCAGCTGGATGGTGCCGGAGATCAGGTCCGTCACCGCTTGCGCCGTGCCGCGATAGGGCACGTGGTTCATGCGGATGCCGGCGGCCTGGCAGAGATACTCGCTGACCACATGGTTCAGCCCGCCGGTGCCGGAGGAGCCGTAATCCACCACGCCCGGCCTGGCCTTCGCCCAGTCCACCAGCCCCGGCACGTCGCGCGGCGGGAAGCCGGGATTGGTCAGCAGGTAGTAGGGCGCGCGCGCTAGCAGGCTGACGGCGTCGAAGCTGCCCTCCGCATCCCAGGGCGGCTTCTGCAGGATGGCGGAGGTGACGAAGGAGGAGGAGATGACCATCAGCGTATGGCCATCCGCCGGCGCCTGCGCCACCGCGCCAGCGCCGATGGACCCGCTGGCGCCGGCGCGGTTCTCGATGACGAAGGGCTGGCCGAAGCGCGCCTGCAGCCGCTCCGCCAGGGGCCGGGCGATGACGTCGTTGGACCCGCCGGGCGGGAAGGGCACGATGATGCGGACGGCGCGGGACGGCCATGGCGCCTGCGCGCGAGTAACCAGGGGCGTGGCCAGGGCGGCGCCGAGCAGCGGTCGGCGCGGGATCATGCCGCATCCTCCTCGGCGATCACCGGGTTGCGCAGCACGCCGATCCCGCTGACCTCCACCTCCACCACGTCGCCGGGCCTGAGCCAGGGCGGCGGCTTGCGGGCATGCGCCACGCCCTCCGGCGTGCCGGTGGCGATGACGTCGCCGGGCGAGAGCGGCGTGAAGCCGGAGATGTATTCGATCAGCGCGGCGACGGAGAGGATCATGTCGCCCGTGCCGGTGCGCTGCCGTCGTTCCCCGTTCACCCGCGTCTCCAGCGTCAGCGCCGCCGGGTCGGGGATCTCGTCGGCCGTGACCAGCCAGGGGCCGAGCGGCCCCGTCCAGGGGAAATTCTTCCCCGCCGTCACCGAGTGCTTCTGGTAGTCCCGCACGGAGCCATCGTTGAAGATCGTATAGGCCGCGACATGCTCCAGCGCCCGCGCCGCCGGGATGTGCCGGCCGGCGCGGCCGATCACCACCGCAAGCTCCCCCTCGTAGTCGAACTGGATGGAGTTGCGCGGCCGGACCAGCGGCGCGCCATGCGGGATGATGCTGTCGGCCAGGCGGGCGAAGATGCGCGGCTGCTCCGGCACCTCCCGCCCCGCGCTCTCCGCCACATGGGCGCGGTAGTTCAGCCCGACGCAGAGCACCTTCCGGAGTGGCGAGGGCACGGCCGGCAGCAGGGTGACCTCGGCCAGCGCCAGGTCGGGCGCGGTGCCGGCCAGATCCGCCAGCCGCGGCAGCCCGCCGGCCGCCAGCACCGCGGAGATATCGGCGAAGGGCAGCCGCTTGCCGCAGTCAACGATACCGTCCCCGACCACCAGGCCGAAGGAGGCGCGGCCACCGGCGACATAGCTGGCGATGCGCATGACGTCAGGCCGCCAGCCGCCAGTGCCGCTGGAATTCCGGGTCGAAGACCCGTTCCGCCATCACCTGGCAGCGCCACATCAGGCGATGCTCCGCCGGCCCGTAGTCGGGGATGGCGTTGTGCAGGGTGGCGAGGTGGTCCCAGAGCAGCACGTCGCCCTCGGTCCAGTGATGCGTCCAGCGGTATTCCGGCTGCAATTGATGGGCGAAGAGCTTGTCCAGCAGCGCCCGGCTCTCCGCCTCCCCCAGTTCCAGGATCCGCTCGGCATAGCCGGGGTTGCAGTACAGCACGCTGCGGCCGCTGATCGGGTGGCGCAGCAGCAGCGGATGCGTGGCGGGCGGGCGCTGCGCCCGCTGTTCCGGCGTCAGCGGCGCGCGGGCGCTGCCCGGGCGGGTGCGCATGCGTTCCCAGAACACGTTGAAGTCGTGCCGCGCCGTCAACCCCGCCAGCCTCTGCTGCAGCGCCGGGTCCAGGCCGTCGAAGGCCGCGCGCATGTCGGCGAAGACCGTGTCGCCCAGCGGCAGGCCGTCGCGCCGCGGCACCTGCACCGCGTACAGCACGTTCACGAAGCCCCGTGTGGCCGTGTAGGACATGTCCGTGTGCCAGTCCTGCCCGGCATCGGCGATGCCGATCGGCTGCCCGTCCTGCAGGATGTTGGAGAGGATGCCGACCTCCGGCGCATCCTTGTGGTGGAAGCGGCCGGTGACCGAGCCCTGGATATGGCCGAAGCGGGCGGAGAATTCGCGCAGGTGCCGCGGTTCGATCCGCTGACCGGGGATGCGCAGCACCGCATGCTCGCCCAGCGCCCGCAGCAGCATGGCGAAATCCTCGTCGTGCAGCGGGCGGGTCAGGTCCAGGCCGTGGACCGTCGCGCCGAGCACGGCGCCGGTCGGTTCGATGGCGGGCATGGCGGTTTCCTCCGCCGCCGATCCTGGCAGCCTGCCCTGCCGCGTCAACGGGTGATGCTGGCGCCCAATTTCCCCTCGCCCGCGGCGCCGCGGTAGAGGATGGCCAGCTGCCGGTCCAGGATGGCCTGGTGCCGGGCCAGCGCCTGCGGATGCAGCTCCGCCTCCGGCGCCGTCTCATGCTCGAAATGGCCGAAGCGGTCGGCGCCGCGTACCAGCAGGGCGCTGTCCTTCTCGCCATTCAGCTGCCGCACATGCGTCGGGACATAGCGGATGGCGAAGCCGATGCGCGGCCAGGCGGCGCGGTTCGGCTCCGACCCGTGCACGATCAGCACATGGTGCAGGCTCATCTCCCCGGGCTGCAGCACGATGTCCACCGCCTGCGCCTCGTCCACCTGCACCGCCACTTCCTGCCCGCGGGAGAGCAGGTTGTCCTTGGCGAAGGTGTCGGCATGCGGCACCGCATCCCGGTGCGTGCCCGGCACCACGCGCATGCAGCCGCTTTCCGGCACGCTGGGCGTGAAGGCGATCCAGGCGGTCACGACATCGGGCGAGGACAGGCCCCAATAGGTGCCGTCCTGGTGCCAGGAGACATAGGCGGGATCGCGGGCGCCCTTCATGAAGAACTGGCTGCCCCAGCAGAGCAGGTCGTGGCCCAGCACGCTTTCCACCGCGTCCAGCACCGCCGGATGGGTGACGACCGCGTGCGCCCAGGGGAAGAGGAGGTGCGGCTTCTGGTTCATCCGGCCTTCCAGGCGGCCGCCGAGCCGCGCCTCGGTCTCCCGCAGCTGGTGCAGCAGGCGCGACGCCTCGGTGCCCGGGAAGGCGCGGATGGGGAAGTGGTAGCCGCGGTCGCGATAGGCGGCGACGGCATCGGCGGGCAGCGAGGCGGGCATGGCGTGTCCTCCTGCCCGGCAGGCCACCATGGCGGCCCGGCGCGCGTCAACCGCGGCTTGCCCGGCGGCGCCGGCGGGTCCAGCCTGCCCCGCCCGAGGAGAGGATCCGCCATGGAGACGCTGCTGCCCATCGCCGCCCGCGCCGGCGCGCTGCTGAAGGCGCGCGGGGACACGATCGCGGTGGCGGAGAGTTCCACCGGCGGCCTCGTCGCGGCGGCGCTGCTGGCGGTGCCCGGCGCCTCGGCCTATTTCCTCGGCGGCAGCGTGGTCTATACGCGCCAGGCGCGGGAGGCGCTGCTGGGGATCGAGCGCCGCGCGCTGGCCGCCGCGCCGCCGGCCTCCGAGGAGATGGCGGCGCTGCTGGCCGAGGCGGCGCGGCAGCGGCTCGGCACCGTCTGGGCGCTGGGCGAGGCCGGCGCGACCGGCCCGACCGGCAACCGCTACGGCCATGCGGCGGGCCATGGCGTCTTCGCGGTGGCCGGCCCGGTGCCGAAGCGGCTGACGATCGAGACCGGCAGCCCCGACCGCGTCGGCAACATGCGGGCCTTCGGCGAGAGGCTGCTGGGCCTGCTGGTCGAGGCTCTGGAAGCGGCGCCCTAGCCCTGGCGCCCCGATCCACCGCTCCGGGCCCTGCGGCCCTGCGCGGATCGGGGTAAACGGCTTTGGCGCCCCGACTCACCGCTCCGGGCCCTGCGGCCCTGCGCGGATCGGGGCGCGTCAGAAATAGCCCAGCCCCATGACGCCGTCGGGGCCGGGATCCTCGCTGACCAGCTTGCGGCCGATCAGGTCGCGCAGCGTCTCGGTCGCGCCGCCACCCAGCGAGCCATAGCGCGCGCCGCGGTAGAGGCGGGAGACCGGATACTCGTCGGTGAAGCCGAAGCCGCCGTGAAGCTGCACGGCCTCGCTGGTCACCCGGATCGCCATCTCGTTGCAGAACACCTTGGCCGTCGCGGCCAGGAAGGGATCGGGAAACGGGTCGGCCGTCATGCAGGCGCGCCAGAGCAGGCCGCGCGCCGCCTCGATATCCTTGTACATGTCGGCCAGCTTCCAGCGCACGCCCTGGAAATCGGCGATCGGCTTGCCGAAGACCGGCCGGTCCCGCACGTAGCGCAGGGCCTCGTCGAAGGCGCCCTCCGCCAGGCCCAGGCTGATCGCCGGGTTCAGGCAGCGCTGCGTGTTGAAGGCGGAGAGCAGCCGCTTGAACCCGTCCTCGCGGATGACGAGGTTCTCGAGCGGCAACTCGACATCCTCGAACCGCACCTCGTGCAGGTTCTCCCCGCCCATGGTGTGGAAAGTGCCGGTCACCGCCAGGCCGGGCGTGCCGCGCTCCACCAGCACGCAGCCGATGCCCTCGCGGCCCGGCCGGCCGTCGATGCGGGTGAAGACGACGAACATGCCCGCCTCCTCCGCCCGGCTGATCAGCGTCTTCGCGCCGTTCACCACCACGCGGTCGCCGCGGATCACCGCGTTGGTGCGGTAATTCGCCACGTCGGTGCCGGCATGCGGCTCCGTCATGCAGATGGACAGGATGCAGTCGCCGCTGACCACCTGCGGCAGGATGCGGGCGCGGATGCCCTCGGGCGCATAGCGGGCGATGACGCGGGTCTGCACCCCCGCCTCGCCCAGCACCGCCATCGCCGTCGGGTAGCAGACCTTGGCCAGTTCCTCGAGGATCAGCGCGGTCTCGAAGACCGGCAGGCCCAGCCCGCCGTACTCCTCCGGCACCGTCATCCCCAGCACGCCCAGGCCGGCGAGGTCGCGGATGTTCTCCCACGGGAAGGTGCCGCCCATCCAACGCAACGCGCGCTGGCGGAAGCTGGCCTGCGCCATCTCCCGCACCGGGGCGATCAGCGCGCGCTGGGCGTCGGTGAGTCGGAACTCCATGGACATTATGATTGCGACCTCAGCTTCACGGCCCCGGTGCCCGCCACGGGCGGCTCCGCCCTCCGCCGATCGGAGGGCCGGTGTGCGACCGCCGATTCACGGCTCCGGTGCCCGCCGCAGGCGGCTCCGCCTCCGCCGATCGGAGGGCCGGTGTGCGACCGCCGGTTCACGGCACCGGTGCTCGCCGCAGGCGGCTCCGCCCTCCGCCAACCGGAGGTCAGCCGCGATACTGCGCGCCGGCATCGACCTCGATCGTCGTGCCGCTGAGATACCCGCCGCGCGGGCTGGCGCAGAACACCGCCAGATCGGCGATCTCCTCCGGCTTGCCGGCGCGGCCCAGCGGCAGGCCGGCCAGCATCTCCTCCCACCGCGCCTCGTCGCCGAACTTCGTCTTCGCGCGCGACTTGCTCAGCGTGATGATCCGCTCCGTCATCGTCGCGCCGGGCGCGATGCCGACCACGCGCACATTGCTGTCCGGCGCCTTGCCGCCCAGCGCCGCGGTAAAGGCGATCAGGGAGGCATTGCCCGCCGCGCCGCAGATGTAGTCGGCGCGCGGGGCGCGGCCGGCCATGCCGATGATGTTGACGAAGACGCCGTCGCCCCGCGCCTCCATGGCCGGCAGATACAGCTGCGTCAGGTGGATGTAGCCGAAGACCTTCAGCGCCCAGGCCTGCTGCCAGCGCTCCAACGAGATGTCGTGCACGGTGCCGCCCGGGATGGCGCCGGCATTGTTCACCAGCACGTCCACCTGCGGATGCGCGGCATGCAGCGCCGTGCGCGCCGCGGCATCGCCCAGGTCGCCGGCATGGACCGCGATGTTCACCTGGTGGCGGGCGCGGATGGCGCCGGCCGCCTGGTCCAGCGCCGCCTGGTCGCGGGAGGCGAGGACGAGGTCGCAGCCCGCTTCGGCGAAGGCCTGGGCGCAGGCCAGGCCGATGCCCTTCGAGCCGCCGGTGATCAGCACCCGCTTGCCGCGAAGCCCCATGTCCATGTCGCCGTTCCCCCGCTTGTCGCCGCGCCGCGCGCATGCGAACGCCTTGGGCGTGACTATCGCGCCCGCCCTGTCCCGTCGCAAGGCCGCGGCCGCGGCGCTCGGCCTGCTCGGCGGCTGCGCCGCGCGCCCGTCCCACCCCTGCGCCGCGGCGGCCGGCGCCGATGCCTGGGTGGTCGGGCATGGCTGGCATACGGAGATCGTGCTGCGCCGGGACGACCTCGCCGGGCCGCTGGCCGCCTTCCAGGCGCCCTTCGCCGGCGCCGCGGTGCTGGCCTTCGGCTTCGGCAAGCGCAGCTTCGTGCTGGCCGAAGCGGGGGCGGCGGAGGAATTGCTGCTCGGCCCGCTGCCCGGGCTGGGCGTGGTCCAGGTGAAGGGCCTGCGCCTGCCGCCGGACGCGGTCTATCCGGGCCGCGTCATCGGCCTGGCGCTGCCGCCGGGCGGCCTCGCGCCGCTCTGCCGCTTCATCGGCGACAGCCTGCGGAGGGAGGCTGGCGCGCCGGTGCCGGCGCATCCCGGGGCGCTGCGCGGCAGCCTGTTCTACGAAGCGGTGCCCGGCTACTCGCTCGGCTTCACCTGCAACACCTGGACGGCGGCGGCGCTGCGGCAGGCCGGCCTGCCGGTCTCGGAGGGCGGGGTGGTGCTGGCCGGCGCCGTGCTGGCGCAACTCGCGCCGCTGGGCTGCGCGGCGTGATGCCGCGGGCGGTCCGGCAACGCTGCCGGGCCGCCCCGGCCATCCTGTCCCGCGCCCTGCCGCCGCGTCATCCCGGCGCGCGGTGCCCGCGGCGTCCCGGCCCCGTCAGCGGCAGGGCGGCGCGCCGCCGCCGGGGCAGACCACCGTGCCGCCCGGCGGCACGATGATCACCTGCTGCGGCTCCGGCGTGCTGGTGAAGGTCGGGCTGCAGGCGGCGAGCAGGCCGGCGAGGAGCAGAATCGGAAGGTGCATGCGGCGGACATCCCTGTGGCGTCGCGGGCGACACTGGAACGGCGGTGCCGGGCGGGGCAAGGGCCCCTGCCGCGCTCTCCCCAGGGGTTGATCGGCCGGCGCCGCCCTACAGCCTTGGCGCGATGCCTGAGACGCCGGTCGCCTGCTCCAGCTGCGCCAGCGACAGCAGGTAGGCATAGCGCGCCTGGTTGGCCTGCACCCGCGTCGCGTTCAGCACCCTCAGCGCATCCAGCACGTCGATCAGGCTGCGGCCGCCGGCCAGGTAGGCCTGCTCGGTGCTGCGATAGGCTTCCTCCGCCCGGTTCAGCGCCCCGCCGGTATAGAGGTTGAGCAGCGCCCGCGCCTGCTCGTAGGTCGCCCAGCCGGCGGCGAAATCGGCGCGGGCCTGCAGCAGCGCGGCGCGCGCCTGCGCCTCCGCCTGGCCGGCCTGGGCGCTGGCGACGCCGATGTTCCCGCGCACGATCTGCTGGGTGAAGATCGGCACGGAGAACTGGATGCCGAAGCTGTTCACCGCATCCAGCTGGTCGCGCGAATTCGGCAGGTCCTGCGACAGGCGCGAGCGCCCCCAGGATCCGCTGACGGTGACGTCGCGGGACTGCCCGGCCTCGGCCAGCAGGCGGTTGGAATTGGCCGCCGCCAGCTGCCGCTGCGCCGCCACCACATCGGCCCGGCTGCCGATCGCCGAGGCCAGCTCGTCCCGGCCGATGCCGAGGTCGGGCACCGCGTCGAACCGCCCGCGCACGTCGAAGGCGACGGGGGAGAGGATGGTGCGCACGCTGGTCGGCGCGCTGGCCGGGCCCGGCGGCGCCTCGGCGCGGCCGCGCGGGCCGGGCTCCGGCGGGCCCAGCCGTCCGGGCTGGGACGGGTTGATGCCCAGCGCCGGGATGGTCCCGGCGCCGGCCTGGAAGGCGGCCGGGTCGGCGGAGAGCAGCGCCGCCACCGCGGCGACGCCCGCCGCATAGGCCTGGGCATTGGTGGTGACGTCGGATTCGAACTGCAGCCGGCTGGCCTGGAAGCGCAGCAGGTCGCCTTCCGGGATGGCGCCGTCGCGCAGCTGCCGGCGCAGCAGCGCCTCGGTGCGGTCCAGGCTCTGCCGGTTGCCCAGCGCAACCTCCAGGTTGGCGCGCGCCAGCAGCGCGCCCAGGAAGGCCTGGCGCAGGGCGAAGAGCGAGGTGCGGACCGCGTCCAGCACCTGTGCCTCGGCGGCGCCGATCTGGTCCTCGGCGACGCGGGTGCGCAGGGTGCGCTTGTTGCCGCGCTCCACCAGCACCTGCAGCCCGGTCTGGATGTTGTTGCCGGGCGAGAGGAAGCGGGCGCCCTTCAGCGCGCCCTGCGCCGTCTCGTTGAACTGGGCGAAGCTGTTGCCGACCACCACCTGCGGCGGCGGGAGGGAGGCGGCGACGAGCCGGTTGGCGCGCGCCGCATCCACGCCGCGGCGGGCGGCGATGACGACCAGGTTGCGCTCGACCAGCAGGGATTCCGCCTCGGCCAGGGTCAGCGGCCGCGCCGCCTGGCCGACCGGCAGGGGCAGGCTGCCGGCGGCGGCCGGGATGCTGGTCTGCGCCCCGGCCGGGCCGGCCAGCACGGCAAGGGCGAGCGCGGCGGCGGCCGGCAGGCGCATCGGCGGCAGCCTCATGCCCGGGCCCCCAGCGCCCTGGCGGGCCGGTGTTCCTGCCGCAGGTGCCGCGGCTTGCCGAAGAGATCGATCATGACGGGGAAGACCACCAGGATGAAGAGCGGCACGAGGCCGATGCCGCCGACGACGACCAGCGCCAGCGGCTTCTGCACATCGGCGCCGATGCCGGTGGCGAGCGCCATGGGCAGCAGGCCGGTGAAGCTGGCGAAGCAGGTCATGAAGACCGGGCGCATGCGGTCCACCCCGGCCTGGTCCAGCGCGGCGCGCCAGGGCATGCCTTCCAGCCGCAGGTGGTTGAAGTGGGACAGCATGATGATCCCCTCCATCACCGTGATGCCGAACAGCGCCAGGAAGCCGATGGCGGCGGGGACGGAGAAGTTGAGCCCGGCCGCGGCCAGCGCCGCGATGCCGCCGGTGAGCGAGAGCGGGACGATGGCGAAGACCAGCAGCGTCTCCCGCAGCGTGTTGAACTGGACATAGAGCAGGACGAGGATGAGGCAGAGAGCCGCGGGCACCACCACCATCAGCCGGCCCAGCGCCTCCTGCAGGTTGCGGAACTCGCCCACCCAGTCCAGCCGGTAGCCGGGCGGCAGCTGCACCTGCTGCTCCACCAGCTCCTGCGCCTCGGCCACCGTGCTGGCCGGGTCGCGGCCGCGGACGCTGAAGCGGATGGGGACGTAGCGCGACCCGTCCTCCCGGTAGATGTAGGACACGCCGGAGACCAGCCGGATGCTCGCCACATCGGCCAGCGTCGCGGCGCGGTCGCCGCCCACCGGGATGCGGCCGATCGCCTCCAGGCTGTCGCGGAAGGGCGCGTCGAGGCGCACCATCAGCGGGAAATTGCGGTCGCCGCCCGGCTCGTACAGCCGCCCGGCCTCCCGCCCGCCGATCGCCGCCTGCACCACCTCGTTGATGTCCTCGACCGAAAGGCCGAAGCGGGCGGCCCGCGCCCGGTCGATCTGCAGCGCGACGGTCGGCTGGCCGAGCGAGCGGAAGACCGCGAGGTCGGCCACGCCCTCCACCCCTGCCAGCACCTTCCTGATCTCCTCCGCCTTGCGGGCGATGATGTCGAGCTCCGGCCCGAAGACCTTGATGGCGTTGGCGCCCTTCACGCCCGATGCCGCTTCCTGCACGTTGTCGCTGATCGCCTGGGCATAGCTGAACTCGACGCCGATGAACTCGCGCGACAGCCTGGCCTGCATGGCATGCACCAGCTCGTCGCGGTTCTTGGCGGTGGTCCATTGCTGCGGCGGCTTCATCGGCAGGAAGAACTCGGCATTGAAGAAGCCGGCGCTGTCGGTGCCGTCGTCCGGCCGCCCCTGCTGGGAGGTGGCGGTGATCACCTCGGGGAACTCCATCAGCACGCCGCGGATGCGGTTCACCGTGGCATGCCCTTCCTCGAGGCTGATGGTGCCCGGCATGGTGGCGCGGACCCAGAGATTGCCTTCCTCCAGCGTCGGCAGGAATTCGGCGCCGAGCGAGGAGAGCAGCAGCAGTGCCCCGCCGAACAGGGCGGCGGCCAGCAGCAGGCAGACCGCGCGGGCCCGCATCGCCAGGGCATAGAGCCGCTTGTGGCCCCAGCGCAGGGCGCGCACCACCGGCGTGTCGCGTTCCCGGCTGTCCTCCTTCAGCAGGGCGGCGGCCAAGGCGGGGGTGATGGTGAAGGTCGCCAGCAGCGCGCCGATGATGGCGTAGGCATAGGTCTTCGACATCGGGCCGAAGATCCGCCCCTCGATCCCGCCGAGCGTGAACAGCGGGATGAAGGCGGCGATGATGATCAGCGCCGAGAAGAAGATGGCCTTGTCCACCTCCCCCGCCGCCCGCAGGACCGTGAGCGAGAGGCCGGACAGCTCCTTCGAGCCCGATGGCGGCACGTAGCGGTGGGCATGGCCGCGGGCCAGGCCGAGATGGCGGTAGATGTTCTCCACCATGATGACGGTGGCATCCACCAGCAGCCCGAAGTCCAGCGCGCCGAGGGAGAGCAGGTTGGCGCTCTCCCCCCGCATCAGCATCAGCAGGATGGCGAAGAGGAAGGCGAAGGGGATGGTCGCCGCCACCACCAGCGCGCCGCGGAAATCGCCGAGGAAGAGGTACTGGATGACAAGGATGAGGATCACGCCCTCGATGATGTTCTTCACCACCGTCTTGGTGGTGATCTTCACCAGGTCCTCCCGGTCGTAGAGGGGGACGATGCGCACGCCGGGCGGCAGCACGCCGCCGGCATTGATCCGCTCCACCTCCCGCTGCACGCCGCGGATGGTCGGCAGGGTCTGCTCGCCGCGGCGCATCAGCACCGTCGCCAGCACCACGTCGTCGTCCTGCTCATGCCCGGCGATGCCGAGCCGGGGCATGTTCCCCACCTCGACCGCGGCGATGTCGGAGAGCAGGACCGGCACCCCGCCCTCGGCCGCGACCACCACGCCGCGGACATCGTCGAGGCTGCGGATCAGCCCGATGCCCTGCACCACGGCGGCCTGCGGCCCGATGCGGATGGTGCCGGCCCCCACCGTGGCGTTGCCGGCGCGGACCGCCCGGATCACCTCCGGCAGGGTCAGGCCATGCGCCGCCATGCGCGGCAGGTCGACGACGATGTTGTAGCTTTTCGTCAGGCCGCCGAAGGACGTGACGTCGATCACCCCCGGCACCCGCTTGAAGCGGCGGTCCAGCACCCAGTCCTGCAGCGTCTTCAGGTCGGCGAGGGAATAGCCGGGCGGCCCGACCAGCCGGTAGCGCATGATCTCGCCGATCGGCGACAGCGGCGAGATCTGCGGGGAGACGCCTTCCGGCAGGTCCTGCAGCTGGCCCAGCCGGTTCAGCACCTGCTGCAGCGCCTGGTCGTAGGTGTAGTTGAAGTTGAACTGCACCCGCACGTCGGACAGGCCGAACAGGCTGGTGGAGCGGACCGAGGTCAGGTTGGGCAGCCCGGCCATCGCCACCTCCACCGGGATGGTGACGTAGCGCTCGATCTCCTCGGCGCTCTGCCCCGGATTCTGGGTGATGATGACGACCTGCGGCGGGACCGGGTCCGGATAGGCCTCGATGTTCAGCTTGGTGAAGCCGACCAGCCCGACCGCGATGAAGGCGAAGAACAGCAGGATGACCAGGGGCCGGCGCTGCAGCGAGAAGGCGACGATCTGACGCATGGCGGCGGTCCTGGCGGGAGTCGGGGCGGCGCGTCGCCGTCCCTGGCTTCTGTGCCATGGCCGGGCGGGCGCCGGCCAGGGGGTGTCGCGTCAGGGATGCGCCGCACCGGCCGCCGGAGGCGGCTTCCCGCCCCGCGGATGCCGGCCGGCGGCACCGGCCGACGGTCGCGCGATGCGGCCCGCGGCCACCACCGGACCGGCCAGCGGCAGGGGGCGCGGCGGCGCCGGCGTCAGTCGATGCGGGCGGCCCGGTCGATGAACAGCGCGCCGCCGGTGACCACATGCTCGCCGGCCTTCAGGCCGTCGGTCACCTCGACCACGTCGCCGGCGCGGATGCCGGGCTTGACCTTGCGCAGCATGAAGCGGTTGCCGTCCAGCGCCACCCAGACGCTGGCCTCGGCGCCGCGGAAGATCAGCGCGTTCACCGGCACCGCGACGGCCCGCTGCTCCTCCCCCACCGCGATGCGGAAGGTGGCGAACATCTCCGGCTTCAGCAGGCGCTCGGGGTCCTGCACCTCGGCGCGCACGGTCATGCGGCGGGTGGTCGGGTCCAGCCCGGCGCCGACGGTGGTGATGCGGGCATCGAATTCCCGGTCCGGCAGGGCGCCGACGGTGACCTTCACCTGCTGCCCCACCTTGATCAGCGGCGCATCCAGTTCCCGCACCGCCGCGACCAGCCACATGGTGGACAGGTCGGCGATGGTGAAGACCGGGTCCGAGGCGCCGGTGGAGAGCCACTGGCCCGGCCCGACCCGGCGCTGGGTCACGGTGCCGCCGATCGGCGCCGTCACCGGCACCACGGCGTTCACCATGCGGGTCTGCTCGATGGTCGCCACCTGCTCCGGGCTGCGGCCAAGCACGCGCAGCTTGTCGCGCGCCGCCATCAGCGAGGCCTGGGCGCTGCGCAGGTCCTCGGCCGCGGTGGCGGCATTGGTGCGGGCCTGCTCCACGTCGCGCAGGGACGCGGCGCGGGCGCCGTAGAGGCTGGCCTGCCGGGCTTCCTCCCGCTTCGCCTGGTCGAGCGTCGCCTTGGCCTTGCTGGCGCCGTCCACCGCCGCGAGCAGGTCGTTGGCGGCGCCGGCCAGGTCGGTCGTCTCCAGCTCGAACAGGGTGTCGCCGGCCGCGACCATGTCGCCCAGGCGGGCCTGCGCCCGCAGCACGCGGCCGTTGTAGGGGGAGAAGACCGGGGTTGCCCGGTCGTCGTTGTAGGCGATGCGGCCTTCCGCCACGCGCTCCGCCCGGAAGTCGCGGAGCTGCATCTCCTCGATCCGCAGGGCGCGCATCTCGGTGTCGGACAGGCGGAACTCGCCCTGGCTCAGCGGCTCGGTGTTGCTGGCGGGCGGGGAGGTCGGGACCGGCCGGTCCTGCTGCGAGACCTGCCAGGCATAGCCGCCGCCGGCGGCGATCGCGATCACCAGGACGGGGATCCAGAGGCGGCGGCGGCTGGCCGGCGCCTCCGGCGGCGCGGCCTCCGGCGGGGTGGCGGGCGGGGTTGCGGGCGGAACGGCAGGCCCCACCCCCGGCGCGGGCGGGGCCGGCGGCAGGGTGATGGTCTGGACGGCCGGCCGCACCGCATCACCCTCCGGCGCCGGATGCGGCTGGTGGATCATGTTCATCGCGTACCTGGACCCGCCACTGCCCGCATGTCCCGCACTCCTGCCCCTGCCTGCCACGGGTCCCTGCCCCGGCCGGATGACGCCGCGCGGCGCCGTCCGGTCCTGGCCAGGAGCCCTTATCTTCCGCTGGCCTTCCCCGGCGGCCCGCTGGTCCGGGACCCCCGCTGCCTGTGGCGGCGAGGGTCGCGGGCAGGACGCCGGGCCGGATCTTCCGGCGCGCAGGCCGTGACGCCGGCCGCCAGGGTCCAGCGCATCATGCAGGCCCCTGGTTTACCCCGAGATTGCGCGAAACCTGAAGTCTCAGAAAGTATGTTTCAGGCCTGCATTCTCATGCTGCAGCACAGCATGAGCCGGAAGCGGCCGAAGCGGCCGGGTCTTCAGATCAGCAACTCGATCAGGAAGGGTCCCGGGCGGGCGAAGGACTGGGCCATCAGGTCGCCCAGGCCTTCCAGCGTGCGGGCCTGGGCGGCCTCCACCCCCATCGAATTCGCCAGCTGCACCCAGCCGATATCGGGATTGCCCAGGTCGAGCATGTCCATCGCCGTCCGGCCGGGATTGGCGCCCACGTTGCGGTATTCGCCGATCAGGATCTGGTACTTGCGGTTCGACAGCAGGACGGTGGTGACCGGCAGCTTTTCCCGCGCCTGGGTCCAGAGCGCCTGAGGCGTATACATCGCGCTGCCATCCGCCTGCAGCGCGATCACCCGGCGGCCGCCGCCACCGATGGCGGCCCCTGCCGCCACCGGCGGGCCGTAGCCGATGGCGCCGCCGCAATTCTGCAGCCAGTCATGCGCCGGGGCGGCGACGGTGTGGGGGAAGAAGCCGCGGCCATAGGTCACGCTCTCGTCCACGATGATGCTGTCATCCGGCATCAGGGCGGCGACGGTGCGGGCCAGGCCCTCCGGGCTCAGCTCGCCGCGCGGCGCCTCCGGCCGCGGGCCGGGGTCGGCGATGGCGGCGGCCGGGGCGCCCAGCTCCTCGGCCAGGGCCCGCAGCGCCGCCTCGGCATCGTGCTCGAACCGGGTCAGGACATGGATCTCGCAGCCGGGCTGCCAGAAGCGGCTGGGCCTGCCGGGATAGCCGAAGAAGCCGATCGGCTCCTTGGCGTTGACCAGGACGATGTGCTCGTAGGGCTTCAGGGCCTCCACCG
Source organism: Paracraurococcus ruber (assembly GCF_004353985.1). GTDB lineage: Bacteria > Pseudomonadota > Alphaproteobacteria > Acetobacterales > Acetobacteraceae > Paracraurococcus > Paracraurococcus ruber. Next base: position 33,510 of record NZ_SMOA01000047.1, read on the forward strand.
CCTGCTCGTTGACGTAGGGCACGCGGTCCAGCGGCAGCCGGCCGCGGCCGCGCTGGATACGGGCGTTGGACCCTTCGGCCAGCAGCGTCGCGCCGGTGGCGGCGGCGATGCGGTGGGCCTGGACCTGCGCCCCTTCCCGCAGGGCGATGCCGCCCAGCAGCAGCAGGACGTTGCGCTTCTCCCGCAGCAGCTTCGCGGCGTTGCGGATGCTGTGCGGGTCGGCCTGCGGCAGCGCCGGCACCGGCAGCGGCGCGGCGACCACGCCGCCCTCGTTCCAGGACGAATCGGAGGGCAGGATCAGCGTCGCCACCTGCCCGGGCGAGGTCCGCGCGGCCTGCACCGCCACCGCGGCATCGGCCCCGACATCCTCCGACCGGGTGGAGGTGCGGACCCAGGCCGAGGCGCCGCGGGCCCAGCCCTCGGTATCCGCGGTCAGCGGCGCGTCGAAGGGCCGGTGGTACACCGCCTGGTCGCCGACGATGTTGACGATGCCGCTGCGGGCGCGGCGGGCGTCGTGCAGGCTGCCCAGGCCATTGGCCAGGCCCGGGCCGCAATGCAGCAGGGTGCAGGCCGGCTTCTCGGCCATGCGCCAGTAGCCGTCGGCGGCGCCGGTGACGATGTTCTCCTGCAGGCCGAGCACGCAGCGCATGCCGGGGACGCGGTCCAGCGCCGCGACGAAATGCATCTCGCTGGTGCCGGGATTGGCGAAGCAGACATCGACGCCGCTGCCCAGCAGCGTCTTCACAAGGCTTTCGGCTCCGTTCACGGCAACTCCCCCAGGCGGCATCGAACGGGCCTCACCCTGCGTTGCCCCGCGACCGCCCGCAAGGTGGCCCCCGCACTCGCCCCCTTTTGCAACCGCAAGGGGATCCCCAAGGTCCATTGATGTACAGAACGATCCTCGCCGGTTTCGTCGCCGGCTTCGCCGCCGTCTTGGTGTTCCACCAGGGCACGGCCTTCCTGCTCCATCATGTCGGCAACGACATCCCGGCCGTCGTGTCAGTGCTCGGCAAGACCAACCCGCCCTTCAACCTGGCGGCGACCAAGCCGCTGGGCGTGCCGGTGGTGCTGTCCCAGGCCTTCTGGGGCGGGGTCTGGGGCATGGCCCTGGCGGCGCTGCTGGCGACGCTGCGGCCGCCGGCCATCCTGTTCTCCACCATCTTCGGCGCGGTGGCGCTGACCGCGGTGGCGGTGACGCTGGTGCCCTGGCTGAAGGGCCTGCCGGCCTGGAACGGCACCATTCCCTGGCGCGGCCTGCTGCTGAACGGCGCCTGGGGCTTCGGCACGGCGCTGATGCTGCTGTGGGCGCCCGGCCTGCGGGCGCCGGCGAGGCCGCTGACCGCCTGACCGGCGCGGGCCGGCCGGCGGCCCGCCGCCCGCCCGCCCGGTC
>NZ_SMOA01000480.1 GCF_004353985.1 Paracraurococcus ruber
CTCCAGCGCCAGGGCGGCGCAGCGCAGGGCCTCGGCCCGCGCCTCGGCATCCTGCTGCCGGGCGAGGCCTTCGAGCTCCAGCCGCCGCAGCTCGGCCGCCAGGCCGTCGCGCGCCGCCGCCAGCCGGTCGGCCTCCGCCTTCGCGCGCAGCGCGTCGATATCGGCGATGCCGCCGGCGGCGCTCTGCGCCTTCATCCGCAGGGCCTGGGCGGCGGCGAATCGGGCGGCCGCCTCGGCCTCGCGGATGCGGGCGCGGGCGGCGTCCAGCGCCGCCTGGATGGCACGCTGGTCGGCCGCGCGGGCCTGCTGCAGCGCCGCCAGCTCCTGCCCGGCAGAGGCGATGCGCCGTGGGAGCGCGGCGAGCCGCGCCGCCGTCTCGGCCAGCTGCAGCCGCTGGTCGGCCGTGTCGAGATCGAGCAGCGGCTGGCCGGCCGCGACCTCGTCGCCGATCGCGACATGGATGGCGGCGACGCGCCCGGCCGCGGGCGCCGGCAGGTGGTGCGGCAGCTGCACCACCTCCAGCCGGGCATGGGCCGAGGTCGCGTGGACCGTCACCTCGCCGAGCAGGAACCAGCCCAGCCAGGCCGCCAGCAGCAGCAGGCCGATGGCCCAGGCGACCGGGGCGCCGGCGGTGGTCTCGCCGGCCAGCGCCCGGGTCGTCTGGCTGAAGGCTGTGGGCAAGCCGGCCTCCCCCGCCGGGAGAAGCCGGCGCGCTCGCGCGAGCGCGCAGGCCGCCCCAGGGCCGTCATTGGCGGGGCGGCATCGCGCCCCGGCGGCGCGTCACGCCGCCTCGCGAGGATAGGAGCAAACATCGCCCGGCGGCAAAGGCCCTTGGCGGGCCGGATGCGGCGGGCGGCCGGTTCCGGCGCGGCTCGACGCCGTGTCAGGTCCGGCGCGGCTTGACGCCGCGGAAGGTCCGGCGCGGCTTGACGCCGTGGCAGGTCTGGCGCGGCTTGACGCCGCGGAAGGTCCGGCGCGGCTTGACGCCGCGGGGCGGCGGCGGCGAGCCTGCCGGCGGAGGGAACGCAATGATCGAGGCGCCGCGCCTGCTGGGACAAGGCTACCACTGGCAGGATTTGGCGGTGGGCCAGCGTTTCCGGACCTTCCGCCGCACCGTCACCGAAGCCGACCTGATGGGCTTCGTCGCCCTGACGGGGATGCAGGAACCGCTCTTCGTCGATGCGACCTGGGACGGCGCCCTGGGTGCGCGCCCGGTGCCCGGTGCGCTGACCCATGCGCTGATCGAGGGCATGGTGCTGGCGGGCATGGCGCATGGCACCGGCCTGGCGCTGCTGGAGACGACGATCCGGCCGATGGCGCCGGTGCGGGTCGGCGACACCATCGGCGCCGAGGTGGTGGTGGCGGCGATCCGCCCGACCAGCGCCGGCGGCCGCGCGGTGGTGACGAGCGCGATCGCGGTGACCAACCAACGGGAGGAGAGGGTGATGGACTACACCGCGGTGCGGCTGCTGGCAGGGCGTGGCTGATGCGCCGCCGCGGCATCCTCGGCACGGCGCTGGCCCTGCCCTTCGCCATCCCGGCGGCGCGGGCGCAGGACGCGCGGCCGATCCGCCTGGTCATCGCCTTTCCCGCCGGCGGCCCGACCGACGTCATCGGCCGCCTGGTGGCGGAGAAGATGGCCCGCGCGCTGGGCCAGACCGTGGTGGTGGAGAATCGCGGCGGCGCCAACGGCAATATCGCGGCCGAGGCGGTGGCGCGGGCCGAGGCCGACGGGTCCGTGCTGCTCTACAACACCTCCTCCATCGCCATCAGCCGGGCGCTGTACCGGCGGCTGTCCTACGACCTGCTGCGGGACCTGGCGCCGGTGGCGCTCACCGCCTCCGCCCCGTCCCTGCTGGTGGCGGACCCGCGCCTGCCCGTCCGCAACGCGGCGGAGTTCATCGCCTGGGCGCGGGCGAATAGCGGGAAGATCAGCTACGGCTCGGGCGGGGTCGGCAATGTCTCCCACCTGCAGGCCTTCATGGTCATGCGGCATATCGGCGCCGAGGCGACGCATGTGCCGTACCGGGGCACCGCGGCGGCGCTGACCGACGTGGCGGCGGGCAACGTGCAGTTCATGTCGGACGCCTTCAACACCGCCCTGCCGCAGGCGCGGGACGGGCTGGTGCGGGCCATCGCCGTCTCCTCCCTGGCCCGGGCGCCGCTGCTGCCGGAGGTGCCGACCATGGCCGAGACCGGGCTGATGCCGCCGGGCAGCGATACCGGGATCTGGCAGGGCATCATGGCCCCGGCGCGCACGCCGCCCGAGGCGATCGCGCGGCTGAACGGCGCGGTGAATTCCGCGCTGCGGGACGAGGAGGTGCGGAAGCGGCTGGCGGCCATGGGCGCGACGCCCAGCGGCGGCACGGCCGGGGACTATGCGCGCTACCTCGCCGCCGAGGTGGCGCTCTGGGCCCGGGTCGTGCAGGAAAGCGGCGCGACGGCCGAGTAGCGGCCGGCACCGCGCACCAGCCCGGGCGTGCGGCACGCCGGCGCCGCGGCGGGCGCGGTGCGGCC
>NZ_SMOA01000481.1 GCF_004353985.1 Paracraurococcus ruber
TGGCGGCCGACCCGGCCCGCCGCGCCGCCCTGGGCGCGGCGGCGCGGCAGCAGGCGGAGCGGCGCTGGGACCGCCGGCTGCTGGCCGCCCGCTTCTGCGAGGTGGTGGAGGCGGCGGCTTGGGCATGACGGCAAGCCCAGGGTGTCCGAAGGCCCGGTGGCCTGCTGGGACGCCCCATGACGATGCCGCGCATCGTCCCGGCCCCCCCATGGCCTGGTGGGTGCGGGAGGGGCGGGGCGCCTGCCGGTCCGGCGGATGACCCGAACCGAACTGCACCTGGTCGCCGCCGCCCGGCCGAACCTGCCGAAGCTCGCCGCCCTCTGGCATGCGCTGCCGGCGGCTGGCCTGCCCTTGCGGCCGGTGCTGCTGCACACCGGCCAGCACCAGGACCCCGCGATGTTCGGCGACCATCTGGACCAGCTCGGCCTGCCGGCGCCGGAGATCGCGCTCGGCGTGCGTGGCGGCAGCCATGCGGAGACCACCGGCCGGACGATGCTGGCGCTGGAGGCGGCCTGGGCCGCCCGCCGCCCCGCCTGGGTGGTGGTGGCCGGCGACGTGGACGGGTCCCTCGCCGCCGCGCTGGCCGCCCGCAAGCTGGGCCTGCCGGTCGCGCATCTGGAGGCCGGGCTGCGCGGCGACGATCCCGACATGCCGGAGGAGATCAACCGCCGTGCCATCGATGCCGTCGCCAGCCTGCTCTGGGCGCCGGACGCGGCGAGCGCGGCCCGGCTGCTGGCGGAGGGCCAGGCGCCGGCGCGGGTGCGGGCGGTGGGCAATGCGATGGTGGACACGCTGCTGCGCAGCCTGCCGGCGGCGCGCGGCCGGCCGCTGCCGGGGGGTCTCTCGCCCGGCGGCTATGGCGTCGTGACGCTGCACCGCGCCGGCAATGTGGACGGGGCCGAGGGCTTCGCCCGGCTGCTGGCCGGCCTCGCCGCGGCGGCGCCGCTGCTGCCCCTGGCCTGGCCGGTGCATCCGCGGGCGCTGGCGCGGCTGGCGGCGCATGGCCTGGCGGTGCCGCCGGCGGTGCGGGTGCTGCCGCCGCTGCCCTATCTCGACTTCCTCGGCCTGCTGGCGCGGGCGCGGCTGGTGGCGACGGACAGCGGCGGCGTGCAGGAGGAATCGACCGCGCTCGACCTGCCCTGCCTGACGCTGCGCCCGGGGACAGAGCGGCCGGTGACCATCGAGGCCGGCAGCAGCCGCCTGGTCCGGCCCGAGGGCATCGCCGGGGCGGTTCGCGCCGTGCTGGCCGGGGACTGGCCGCGCGCCCGGCCGATCCCGCTCTGGGACGGTGGGGCGGGGGCGCGGATGGCGGCGCATCTGGCGGAGGTGCTGCGGACATGACCCTGGCTGGGACCGTCCCGGCGGCACTGCCCGCCCAAGGGGTCGCGGGACCCATGGGCGCCGTCCCGCCGGCCCCGACCGCCGCGGCACCGCTGGTCCTGCTGCTCTCGGCGGCGCATCCGCCGGACGACATCCGGGTGGTGCGGAAGGAAGGGGCGGCGCTGGCCGCCGCCGGCTGGCGGGTGCGCCACCTCGCCCCCGCCGCGGGGGAAGCGCCGGCGGCGCTGGACGGCGTCGGCATCGAGACCTTTCCCCGCGCCCGCGGCTGGCGCGGCCGGCTGCGCGGCATCCCCGCCCTCGCCCGCCGTGCCGCCGCCAGCGGCGCCGCGGTGATCCATGCCAGCGAGCCGGATGCCTGGCTGGCCGCCTGGCTGGCGGCGCGGCGGGGCGGCGCCCGCCTCGTCCTCGACGTGCACGAGCATTACCCGAGCCGGCTGGACCGCCGCCTGCCCGCGCCGTTGCGGCCGGTGGCGCGCGCGGCGCTGCGGCTTGCCTGCCGGCTGGCGGGACGGGCGGCCGATGCGGTGGTGGTGGCGAAGGATGGGCTGGCGGCCGATTACGGCGTGCCCGGCCGCACGGTGGCGGTGCGCAACTATGCCATGCCGGTGGCGGTCGCGCCGCGCCGGCACGGCCCCGGCCCGCTGCGGCTGGTGCATGCCGGCGCGATGACCCGCAGCCGCGGCTGGCCGCAATTGCTGGAAGCGATGGCGCTGCTGCCCGCCGCCGACCGGCTGCTGCTGATCGGCCGCTTCACCGATGGGTCGGAGCCGGATTTCCTCGCCCGCGCCGCGGCGCTGGGGCTGGCCGGCCGGATCGAGCGGCTGCCCTGGCTGCCGCATCCGGAGGCGATGGCGCGGCTGGCCGGGGGCGATATCGCCCTGGTGCTGTTCCAGCCGGGGGAGGAGAACCACCGCCTCGCTTTGCCGCACAAGCTGTTCGACGCCATGCAGGCCGGGCTGCCGGTGATCGCCCCCGCCTTCGCCGAGGAGGTGGCCGGCATCCTCCGCGCGGCGGGGTGCGGGGTGCTGGTGGACAGCGCCGACCCGGCGGCCATCGCCGCCGCGGCGGAGGCGCTGCGCGACCCGGCCATCCGCGCCGCGCTGGGGGAGGCCGGGCGGCAGGCCGCCGCCACGCGCTTCGGCTGGGCGGCGGAGGCGGCGCGGCTGGTGGCGCTG
>NZ_SMOA01000482.1 GCF_004353985.1 Paracraurococcus ruber
CCCCGCAGCCGCTCCGCGCTGTCGCCGCGGCGCGGCCGGCACGCGGGACCATGGCCGGGCGCATAGCGCGCCGCCTCGGCCGGGCGCGGCCGGCGCGCGGAGGATGGCGCCTGCGACACTGGCCCGTCTCTCGCTGCCCGAAGCGGCCGCCGGGATGCGACGACGGCGCGGCCATGCGCCCTCATGCTACGAGAGGCGCATGCCGGACACCGTCGCAACCCTCCCGCGCGAGGCCATCCACCTGCCCTTCGAGGCCGGGCCCTTCCGCATGGCCATCGGCCTGCTCGCCTGCCCCGAGGCCGAGTGGTTCGAGCTGGACGAGCACTACCCTGCCGAGATGGCGGAACGCCGTGACCTCCTCGCCACCCGCCATGACGAGGTCTTCGCCGCCATCCCGGAAAGCGCCGCGGCGCGCGCAGAATGCCTGGCGCTGGTCGCCGACCACCTGCCGCGCCACCACCCCGCCTGGTTCCGCCGCGCCGGCGACCGCCTGTACAACGCCCTGACCGGCGAGGATTGGGACCTCGCCGCCCCGCCCTGCGACCCGCTCGAACTCGCGGGCCGCCTGGTGCAGGAGGATCTCTGCCTGATCCGGCCGGAGGCAGCCGGCGCGGTGCTGGAAGCCGCCATCCTCTGCGCCCCCAGCCGCTGGAAGCTGGCCGAGAAGATCGGCCATCCGCTGGTGCAGGTGCATGCGCCGGTACCCTTCTATGCCGAACGGCTGGGCGCGCCGGTGGACCGCTTCATGCGCCACCTGAAGGATGGCCGCATCGCGTTGCGGCGGAACTGGTCCGTCGTCGACAGCCCGGCGCTGTTCCAGCCCGGCGGCAAGCACCGCACGGCGCGGGACCCCGACATCACGCCGGCGAATGCGGGAGAACGCCTGCACCTGCGCACGGAGCGCCAGACCTTCCGCCGGCTGCCCGCTACCGGCCGCGTCCTGTTCGGCATCCGCGTCCACAGCACGCCGGTGGCGCGCATCGCCGCCATGCCCGGCGCCTCGGCGCGGCTTGCCGCCGCGGTGCGCGCGCTGCCGGAGGAGATGGGCCGCTACAAGAGCCTGCCCGTCTACCGCGCCGCGCTGCTCGCGCATCTCGACGCCGTCCCCGCCGCTTGACCCAGGTCAAGGAAGGGCACGGCACCCCGCCGCGATGCTGGCCACCGGAGCCTGCCCCCTGCCGCCGCCATCCGCGCGTCCCGCATGGCCAGGCCCGACACCTGCGGAAGATGCGGATGGCACGAAGGCACAGTCCCGGTGGCGAAGGCCGCCGCCAGGGTCACCGCTGCCGCGGGCCCGACCGCGCATGAGCCCGCCCGGCACCGGCGCCATCACCTTCACGCTCGGCGTGGCGGAAGGGCGCGTGGCGAAGCTGCGCCTCGCATCCGCCCGGCCGCAGGCGATCGGCGCGATGCTGGCCGGCCGGCCGCAGGCGGATGCGCTGGCGATGCTGCCCCGCCTGTTCCCGCAGGGCGGGGAGGCGCATGCCGCCGCCGGCCGCGCCGCGCTGCTGCGCCGGCCGGTGCCGCCGGGGGAACAGCGCCGGGTGCTGGCGGAAGCGCTGGACCATCACGGCCGGAACGCGCTGCTGGCCTGGCCGCGGCTGCTGAACGAGGCGCCGCGGGAGGACGCGCTGGAGGCGCTGCAGCGCGCCAGCGCCGCGTTGCGCGACGGCCCGCCGGCGGTGCGCCAGGCGTCGCTGGCCAGGATGCGGGACCTGCTGGCCGGGGAGGACCTGCTGCCGCCCGAGGATATCGAGGCCTGGGCGGCGCGCGGCCGCAGCCCGACGGCGCGGCTGCTGGGCGCGGTGCTGGACCGCGGCTGGGCCGGCTTCGGCGCCACCCCGCCCGGCCTGCGGGAGGCCGGGCCGGTGCTGGACGCGGCGGGAGACGCCCGGCTGGACGCGCTGCGGGCGCGGCACGGCAACGGGCTGCTGTTTGCGCTTCGCCCGGCGGGCCCTGGCGCTGGGCGCGCTGCCGGACCGGCTGGCGGCGCTTCTGGCGGCCGAGCCGGAGCCTTCCGGCCCCGCCCCCGACGGCATCGGGGAAGGCCGGGCGGAAACCGCGCATGGCGCCCTGCGCCACCGCGTGCAGCTGGCGGGCGGCCTGGTCTGGGACTGGGAGATCGCCGTGCCGGCCGACCGGAATTTCCACCCGGAGGGCCCGGCGGCGAAGGGACTGCTCGGCGCCGTGGCGGGGCCGCATCTGGCCGGCGCCGCGGCCTGGCACTTGGCCGCCTTCGATCCCGGCATGCCCACCGCCATCCGCATCGTCGCCGCCGCCGAGATCTGACGCCGGCCCGGGCCATGGCCGGGGATGGTTCGACCGGACCGACAGGGATAGGTGCCCGGCGCGGCGCCGGCTGCGGCCGCGCGGCCATGGGCCCAGGCCGCCGCCGCCGGCCGGGACCACCGGCAGGACAGCATCCGGGCGGCCGGGGCGCCCGGCCCGGCCA
>NZ_SMOA01000483.1 GCF_004353985.1 Paracraurococcus ruber
GCGTGCCGCCGCCCCGGCATCACCGCGTCGCGGCCAGCCGCACCGGCGGCTGCCGCGCCAGCGCCGCCGCCGCCAAGGCCGCGGCGACCGAGGCGGCGAAGCCCAGGCCGAACACCGCGGCATGGCTTTCGCCGGTCGCGGCGAACAGCGCCGCGAGGGCGAAGCCCGCCAGGGTCTGCACCACCGCGAAGATCGCCGTGCACCGCACCCAGAGGCCGGTGGCCCGCGCCCCCGCCATCTCCCGCGAGACGCCGAGCGTCACCGCCGTGACCCCGACCGCGGCGAAGCCGGCCGCCGCCGCCGCCGGCAGCACCAGCGCCGGCCAGGGCGGCAGGGTCAGCGCCAGCGCCAGCGCCTGGATCAGCAGCCAGAGCCGCAGGGTCGGCCGGCCGCCCAGCCGGTCGACCACCCGGCCGCTGAGCACCCCGCCGGCAACGCCGGCCAGGCCGAACACGAACCACAGCAGCGCGCCGATCCCGACGCCGAGGCCGCGGCCGCGCGCCGCGAGGTCGGCCAGGTACACCATGGGCGGGACCATGCCCGCGCCATGCAGCCCGTAGGTCGCCAGCAGCAGCCGGGCAGGCGGCGGGGCGGCCGCTTCCGCCCCGCCCATGGGCATGTCCGGCCAGCGCGGGTGCGCATAGGCCCAGAGCAGCAGGACCAGCCCTGCCAGGCCCAGCCAGGTGGCCGGCAGCCCGGCCTGCAGCAGCGCCGGCACCGCCACCGCGCCGCCCGCGATGCCGAGGCCGACGCCGGCGATCACCACCCCGCCCGCCGTCCCGCGCCGCGCCGCCGGGACGGTCGCCTGGGTGGCCGGCCCGGCCAGGGCCATCAGCAGGCCGCCGCCCACGCCGGCCAGGGTCCGCCAGGGCAGGAACCACCAGACGCCGCCATTCCAGGCGCAGGCCGCCAGCGCCACCACGACCAGCCCCATGCCCAGGTCGAGGGTGCCGCGCACCCCGATCCGCCGCCCGGCCTGCCGCCCGAGCAGCGTGCCGATGAGGTAGCCGAGCAGGGCGGCGGCGCCGAGCATCCCGGCTTCCCCGCCATCCACCCAGCCGGCGCCCACCATGGCGGGAAAGAGGGGGACGAAGGCGAAGCGCGCGAGGCCGTTGCCCGAGGCGGTGGCGGCGGCGCCGGCGAAGGCGGGGCGGAGCGTGGCGGACACCCGCGCAGCCTGGACCCGAAGCGACCCGCCGGCCATCCCGCGGCGGGGCCTGCCCTGGCCGTGTCAGGAAGGACATCGCGCTGGCCGCGCCCGTCGGGGCGGGCAGCGCGGCGAGGCAGGCCCGGTCCGCCGGGCTGGCCATGCCACGCCCGGCAGGGTCGCGGCAGCGTCCGGGAGGGTTTCCGCCCGGCTGGCCCCGGCAGGACGGGCACCGCGGCAGGTCGGACCCAGGCGGCCTAGGCGGCCATCCTGCGCGAGTGTCCTGCCCGCGACGTTCGCAGCCACCGGCAGCGAACGCAGCGGACCAGCAGGCCACTGAAAACAATGGCGAGTGGCCCGGACCGAAGGACGCCACCAGTGGCGGCGAACTTCGGATTCGGGACACTAGGCACGGTAGCGGCTGCGTCCGGAATGCCCGCCCCGCCGGCTCCCCCCCCCCCCGGTCGGCGCCCGGGATCGCGGCTGGCGGACCCGGTCCGTCGGACCGGCCATCCCGCACCCGGCATGGTCCGGGCGGCGCCCCGGCACTCCCCCGGGCCGGGCACCGCCGGCCACGCCGCGCCGCCGAGGCGGACCGACCGGGCGGAGCGCCCCGCCCCCGGCGCCGGAAACCGATCAACTGGGCGAACCGAACCCGTTGCCGCCCGCGCCTCGGCGGAACCACCGCCGGGCGGCAGCATTCAGGACGGATGCTGAAATCCTTCCGTCCCGATTCCCGCCGGCTGGCCCGCGGGGGCCGCTTGCCCATGGCCCGCCCGCAGGACGCAGGGCCCGCATCGCCGGAGACGGGATCGTAACTGTCCATGGTGCATCTGGCAGCATCGGCCAGCGCCGCCCCGGCCGCGGCGGAGCCGGCGGGCGGCCTGCGCCTCGGTGGCCGGCCCGGGCTGGCGCTGGTGGTGGAGGACGAGGCGCTGCTCGCGCTCGAGATCGAATCGATCCTGGCGGCCGAGGGCTTCGAGACCCGCATCGCCTGCACACCCGAGGACGCGCTGGCCCTGGAGGCCGAGGATGCGGCGCTGGCCGTGGTCAATCTGCGCCTGGTCGACGCGCTGCGCGGGCCGGAGATCATCCGCGTCTTCCGGCGGCGGCGGCCGCACCTGCCGGTGGTGGTGGTGACCGGCTATGGCCCGGCCGCACCGCAGGCCGACCTGCGCGGGCTCGGCGGGCCGACCGCGCGGCTGCAGAAGCCGGTGGCGGCGGGCGCCTTGCGGGCCGCGGCGCGGGACGTGATCGCGCGCGGCGCGACGGGCGGCC
>NZ_SMOA01000484.1 GCF_004353985.1 Paracraurococcus ruber
CCGGCGCGGCGCCGCGCCCGGCGCGCGATGGGGGCCCGCGGACCTCGGCGCCCCGGATCAGGGTCCCGGCGCGCGGGGGTCCATCGCCGCTCAGGCCGCCAGGTAGCGGCCGCGCAGGTGGTCCATGAAGTCGGCGGGGTCGAGCGGCTTGCCGGTGGCGTGGCGCAGCAGGTCCTGGAAGCCGAGCCGGCTGCCCTGGCCATGCACCTTCTCCCGCAGCCAGCCCATCAGCGGCCGCATGTCGCCCTCGGCCAGCGCGGCGTCGATCGCCGGCACGTCCCGCCGGGCCGCCCGCATCAGCTGCGCCGCCGCCATGGCGCCGAGCGTATAGCTGGGGAAATAGCCGAAGGCGCCGTCATGCCAGTGGATGTCCTGCAGGCACCCCTTCGCGTCGTCCGGCGGGGTGATGCCGAGCAAGGCGCGCAGCCCCTCGGTCCAGGCGCCGGGCAGGTCGGCCACCGGGAGGTCGCCGCCGATCATGGCGCGTTCCAGCCGGAAGCGCAGGATGACATGGGCGGGATAGGTCAGCTCGTCGGCATCCACCCGGATGAAGCCGCGCTCCACCCGCCGCCAGAGGCCGACCAGGTTGCCCGTCTCGTACAGGCCGGGATCGCCGCCGAAGCTGGCGCGCAGCTCCCGCCCCAGGAAGCCCAGGAAGGCGTCGGACCGGCAGGCCTGCATCTCGACGATCAGGGACTGCGATTCATGCGCCGCCATGCCGGCGGCATCGCCCACCGGCTGGCGGGCCCAGGCCTCGGGCAGGCCGCGCTCGTACTGCGCATGCCCGGTCTCGTGCAGCACGCCCATCAGCGCCTTGGCGACGTCGTCCTCGGCGTAGAAGGTCGTCAGCCGCACATCGGTCGGCGTGCCGCCGCAGAAGGGGTGCAGGCTCTCGTCCAGGCGGGCATGGGCATAGTCCAGCCCGACGCGCTCCGACATCCGGCGGCAGAGCACCCGCTGCTTCTCCACCGGGAAGGGGCCGGGCAGCGGGCGCGGCGCCGGGCGGCGGGCCTGCAATTCCTCGGCGCGCGGCAGGGCGTCCCGCAGGAATTCCTCATAGGCGGCGAAGACCGGCTCCACCTCGGCCGCCGTCACGCCGCGCTGGTAGCCCTCCATCAGGGCATCGTAGGCCGAGAGGCCGAGGGCGGCGGACAACGCCCCCGCCATCTCTCGCTGCAGCCGCACCACCTCCTCGAGCGCCGGGCGCACCTGGGCGAAGTCGGCGCGGGCCTTGGCGTCGCGCCAGATGGTCTCGCAGGCGCTGTTGGCGCGGGCGATCGCCTCGACCAGGGCGGTGGGCAGGGCGGTGGCGCGGACATGCGCCCGGCGCATCAGCGCGAGGTTGGCCGCGTCCCAGTCGCCGGCGGCCTCGGCGGCGGCAAGGTCGTCCGCCACCGCGGGCGCCGTCAGCAGCTCATGGGCGAGGCCGGCGAGCGTCGCCAGCTGTTCCCCGCGCGCCGCGGCGCCGCCCGGCGGCATCATGGCGCTGGCATCCCAGTGCAGCATGCCCTGCGCTTCCCCCAGCGTGGCGATGCGGGCGAAGCGGGTCTTCAGGCGGTCATAGGCGGCGGTCATGCGGGGTCCCTCTGGGTCGGCGGGGGCGCCGGCCGGCGCAGCACGAAGACGCCGACCACCCCGACAAGGGCGGCGGCCAGCCCGTACCAGGTGATGGCATAGCCGAGATGCGGGTTGTTGGGGCGCGGCAGGTGGCGCGGCGCCGCCGGGAGGTCGCCATAGGGGGTATCGGCCGGCGCCAGCGCCACCAGGCCGAAGGGCAGCGGCGGCGGCAGGTCCAGCGCCTGGGCGATCGCCGGCGGGTCGAAGACATAGAAGCGCCGGCCGGCGGCATCGTCCTTCGGGGAATTCCAGTCGCGCTCATCCGCCGGGCGGACGAAGCCGACGACGCTCACCTCGCCGTCCGGCCGGGCGACGCTGCGGTCCCGTTCCAGCGGCACCCAGCCGCGGTCCACCAGCAGCGGCGGCGCGCCGTCCCGCAGCAGGGGCGTGATCAGGTGGCTGCCCAGGGTGGTGCCGCGCACCTCCACCCCCAGCAGGGCTTCCCGCGCATGGTCGAAGCGGCCGGCGGCGGCGACCTTTGTGAAGGATTGCGGGATGGCGGTGTCGAGCGGCCGCGGCGGCCCGGCCTCCGCCCGGTCGATGGTCGCCAGCAGGTCGGTCTTCCAGTGCAGCCGCTGCACCTGCCAGGTGCCGAGCCACAGCAGGATGCCGAGCACCGGCAGGGCGGCAAGGACCGGGAGGAAGCGGCGGAAGGTCATGCGCACGGAGGTCCGGAGGAGGCGGCGGCCGCGGGGCACGCGCCGGGAGGCATCGCGGGATGGGGCGCCATGGCCGCCTGCCGGAGCGGGGCAGCGCCGCCGGCGCCGTTGCCGCGCGGGCCGCGGGCGGCGCCCCG
>NZ_SMOA01000485.1 GCF_004353985.1 Paracraurococcus ruber
GGCCGCCGGAACCCGCCCCCGCGGCGCCGCCCCCGCCGCCGGCGCCGCGGGTGGGCAGCGCCACCGGCCTGCCGCTGCCGCGCTATGCCGCGCTGGGGTCCAACCAGGTGAACCTGCGGATCGGCCCCGACCTTCGCTACAAGATCGACTGGACCTACCAGCGGAAGGACCTGCCGGTGCAGATCGTCGAGGAGCACGACATCTGGCGCCGCATCCGCGACCCCGAGGGGACGGAAGGCTGGGTGCAGCGGCCGCTGCTCACCTCCCGCCGGACCTTCCTGGTGCAGGGGGAGGAGCGGGCGCTGCGCCGCCGGCCGGAGGAGGGGGCCGAGGCGGTCGCCAGGCTCAAGCCCGGCGTCATCGGGTCCCTGCGGAAATGCGAGGCCGAGAGCGCCTGGTGCGAGGCGCGGGTCGGCGACTACCGCGGCTGGATCCGTCGCAGCGAGATCTGGGGCGTGGCGGCGGACGAGCCGGTGAACTGAGGCCGACGGTCGTTCGGGACGGCCGCTGGCATCGTTGTGGTGCCCCCGGGCGGCCGTGGGGGGGGGGGGACATGGGCCTGCGGCCTTGGCTCGCCGCCTGATAGGGTCCCATCGACCTCGCGCAGCGACACCGATGGGGTCCCCTGGCGGCGGGCGCCATCCGGCGGCTCGGCCGGCCGCGCCGGCCGTATGGTCACGCCATGCGGCCGTCGGCAGGGGGCCGGCGGCCCGCCGCCGCCCTCGCCGGCTTCGCCCTGCCCTGGTCAGGCGCCGGGCGGCGCCGAAGGACCCGATCAGGCGTCCTGGCTGGACGTGTCGCGCTGGCGCGGCGGCGCCGGGAGTGGCGGGCCCCCTTCGGCAGCCTGGCCGGCCCTGCCGGTCCCTGGCCATGCGACGCGGCGGCCGGAGCGACGCCGATGCCCTGGCCGCGGGTCGCCCCGGGAAGTCCCGCGAACGGGTGCCGAGGCGCGGGCGCGAGACCCTGCCGCGACCGGAGCGGCCTGCGGCGATCGGCGCCGTCCCGCAACGGCGCGCGCCGGGCGGGGCACCGGGCAGGCACCACCGGGCCGCATGCACCATCAACCCGTCATGCGCAGGGCGGCGGCCAGGCCGCCCGCGCGATCGGTGCTATTCCGCCGCCGCCTCGGCCGGCGGCGGCTGCAGCGAAGCCTGGTTCGCCTGCCGCAGCCGCGCCGCCGCGTCGTCGTAGAGGAAGGGCAGCACCGCATAGCGGGTGCCCTGCGTCACCGGCGTCGCCTCATGCAGCAGGGAACAGCTGAACACCACCGCGCCGCCCGCCGGCGGCCGGTAGCGGCGCGGGCCGAATTCCGGAAACCACAGCTCCCCGCCCGCGAAATCCTCGTTCAGATTGATCGTCACCGCGAAGCGGCGATGCGCCGTGCCGGGCGTGGTGTTGTCGCGATGGGCGCGGAAATGCCCGCCCGTCGCGGCATCGTAGCAGGCGATGATGTAGCGCTCGATCCGCGTCGCCTCGAACTGGAAGGCCTTGCGAATCTCCGGCACCAGCCGGCGGGCGAGCCGGGCGCGGATCTGCGCCTGCAGCGCCGCATCCTCGATCTGGCAATCGGCGCGGCGCTTGAAGGCGTGGTCGTAGACGCCGACCGTGCGGCCCTCGCGCTCCACCATGAAGCCGCTGTCCTCGCCGCCCTTCTCGGCATAGAGGGCGATGAGGCGTTGGCAGAAATCGGGCTCGAACACCCGCGGCAGCAGCAGCACGGGGGCCGGCGCCTCCTGCCCCGCATGCAGGTGCGGCGGCGGCAGGCCGCGCAGCAGGTCCGCCAGCGATGCCAGGCGGTCCAGCGGCACCGCCGCGATCACCCGCAGCAGCGGGTCCAGCAGGAAGGCGGCGGTGCCGGCCAGCAGCCCGCCCGTCGGTCCCGCCTGCAGCAGCCCATAGGCGCGGTGGATGCCGGCATCCGCATCGGCCAGCACGCGCAGGCCCGGGATGCGGTCCTGCGGCCCCTCTGGCGAGAGCGGGCCGAGGGTGACGAGGCAGGCGGTGGCGCACGCATCGTCCAGCAGCCCCGCCGCCAGGGCGGGCGCCAGCGCGGCAGCGGCCTGCGGCCCGGCCGCATGGCCGGACGGCCCGGCGAAGGCCAGCAGCACGTAGCGCCCGGCGAGGGAGGCGAAATTGTAGCGCGGATTGCCGGCGGAGGCGGCGAAGAACCATGGCGCCGGGTCACCCGGCAGGGGCGGCTGGATCCTGGTCTCGCTGGCGGTCATCGGGGGCGTCCTGGCGCGGCCGGCCCGGTGTAGAACGAATGGCCGCGGCGGGTGAATGCCCCGGCGTGCCGCCGCGTGTCGCCGCGGCGCCCGGCCTGCCGGATCGCCGCATGCCGCTGAACCCCCGCGCCCGGCCGCGAGCGGCGCGGGGGCGCATCGCCGCGCGGCGCGATGGGCGCGGA
>NZ_SMOA01000486.1 GCF_004353985.1 Paracraurococcus ruber
GGCCTCCATGCCCCGGCACGGCGCGCCGCGGCGGCTGCATGCGCCCATGCCCTAGGCCACCCGCGCCGGCGCCGCGCCGTCGCGTGCCGCGGCCAGCGCCGCCACCGTCGCCCGCAGCTCCGGCTCGGTATGCTCGGCCGAGAGGAAGAAGCGCAGCCGCGCCGAGCCTTCCGGCACCACCGGAAACAGGATGGGCTGCACGTTGATCCCCGCCGCGAACAGCGCCGCCGCCAGCCGTGCCGCGGCGACCGAGCTGCCGAGGATCACCGGCACGATGCCGAGCCCGGCGGAGCCGCCGGTGTCGAACCCCGCCTCCCGCGCCAGGCGCAGGAACAGCGCCGCATTGGCCTGCAGCCTGGCGACGCGCCAGGGCTCCGCCTGCAGCACGCGCAGCGATTCCAGCGCCGCCGCCGCCAGCGGCGGGGCGAGCCCCACCGAATAGACGAAGCCCGGCGCGGCATGCCGCAGCAGGTCCACCAGGGGCTGCCGGGCCGCGATATAGCCGCCGCAGGCCGACAGCGTCTTGGACAGCGTGCCCATCCAGATGTCCACCGCATCGGGCGGCACGCCGCAATGCTCGAAGCTGCCGCGGCCGGTGGCGCCCAGCACGCCGAGCGCATGCGCCTCGTCGACCATCAGCAGCGCGTCATGCTGCCGCGCCAGGGCGGCGAAGCGCGCCAGGTCGGGCGCGTCGCCATCCATGCTGTAATGGCCTTCCACCACCAGCAGCGCCCGGCCATGCCGCGCCCGCTGCGCCGCCAGCTCCCGCCCGGCCGCCTGCCAGTCGTTGTGCGGGAAGGCGATGCGCCGCGCGCCGGACAGCCGCGCGCCCTCGGCGACGCTGTTGTGGATGAGCTGGTCGTGCAGGATCAGGTCGCGCGGGCCGAGGATCTGGCCGATGACGGTGACGTTGGTCGCATGGCCGCTGACGAAGCAGAGGCACGCATCCGCGCCGTAATGCGCCGCCAGCGCCGCTTCCAGCGCGCCATGCACCGGCCGCTCGCCGGAAGCGAGGCGGGAGGCGGAGGCGGAGACGCCGTGCCGGTCGATCGCCGCCTTGGCGGCCGCGGCGATGCGCGGGTCGCCATTCAGCCCGAGATAGTTGTAGGACGCGAAATTCAGGCAGTCGCGGCCCTCGATGACGCTGCGCCCGCCCGCCACGCCCTCATGCGGCCGGAAATAGGGGTTCTCGAGGCCGAGCGCCGCCCCGGCCTCGCGCACCATCTCGATCTCCCGCAGCCCGGGCAGGGTGGCGAGGTCGCGGCCGGGCGTCTCGGGCGGCGGCGCGCCCGCCTCCTCGCCACGGCGGCGGGACAGGCGCTGCAGCAGCGCGGCGCGCGCCGCGGCGGACAGGCCGAAACCCTGGGTCATGGGGCCGCCCCGGCCATGGCCTGCGGCGGGATCATGCCGCCCGCACCGCGGGGTCCGCCGGCTCATGCGCCCCGACCAGCGCCGAGGCCGCCGCATCCGGCGCCGGGGCGCCGCGCAGCGCCTCGGCCAGGCGGCGCGCCAGGGCGTCGAGCGTCAGCGTCTCGGTCACCGCCGCCAGCGGCACCGGCATGCCCAGCCGCTGCTCGAGCCCGAGGCGCAATTCCATCCCGCCCAGGCTGTCGAGGCCGAGGCCGCCCAGCGGCGCCTCCGCCGCGATGGAGGCCGGCGGCAGCCGCAGGATGCGGCCAAGCTCGGCCGCCAGCGCGTCCCGCAGCAGGGCCAGCGCCTCGGCCTCGGGCAGGCTGCGCAGCCGGTTGGCCAGGGCGCCATCCGCCGCCATGGCCGGGGCGGCGTCCCGCACCGCCTCGAAGCAGGGCTCGGCCAGCACCGCCAGCGCCGTCCGCGCCTCCCCCCAGGCCAGCCGGGCATGGCCGATCACCGGCGGCCCGGCCGCCAGCAGCGCCGGCAGGGCGGCCAGCGCCTCCGCCGCCGGCAGCGGCGCCGCGCCCAGGCGGCGGCGGAGGATGGTAGCCGTCGCGGCATCCCCGGCCAGCATGCCGGCATCGGCGATCGGCCCCCAGGCGATGACCTGGGCCGGGCGGCCGGCGGCGCGGCGGCGGCGGGCCAGCGCCTCCAGCGCCGCATTGGCGGCGACGTAGGCGGCCTGCCCGGGATTGCCCACCGCCACCACCGCCGAGCCGAACAGCAGGAACAGGTCGAGCGGGTCCCCGGCTGTCGCCGCATCCAGCGCCTCCGCCACCCCCAGCTTGGCCCGCAGCACCGCCTGCGCGCGCGCCGGGTCCAGCGTGGCGGCGGCGCCGTCGGCCAGGGTGGCGGCGGCCTGCACCACGCCGCGGATCGGCGGCATCGTCGCCCGCACCTGCCGCAGCGTCGCCGCCAGCGCTTCCGGGTCGGCCGCGTCGCAGGCGAAGGCCTCCGCCCGGGCGCCGAGCCCGGCCAGGGCGCGCAGCGCCGC
>NZ_SMOA01000487.1 GCF_004353985.1 Paracraurococcus ruber
GACCTGCCCTGGCCCCGGGGGGCCGGGGCAAGGCCTGACTGCCGCCGGCCCCCGGCGGGTTGCGGCACGGCGCCCGCCCGGCATCGCTGCAACCCGTTGATCGCAGGGCGGGTTCACGCTTCGGGCCGCGCGGCGCCCGCGGCCGGGCCGCCCTGGCCCCATGGGCCCCCGGCCCCCGGCGCACCGCCCGGGCGACTGGCCCCGGGGTGATGGCGCCGGTCCCGGCCGCCCTGCCATGGGTCGCGGCCGGGACCTGGCGCTCGCGCCCTCTCGCCCCGACCATTCCGCAACGAGCCGTGTCAAGGCGTTGAACCGGTGCGTCGGCCGGCGCATGGTCCCGGCCATGGATGAGACCGAAGCGGCGACGGCGGCCCTGCCCGGCAACCCGCCCGGCGGCAAGCCGGGCGACACCATGGATTGCCCCGTGCGCTGGCGCCGGTCCAGCCGCGCCCGCCGCGTCAGCCTGCGCATCGATGCCCGCGCCGGCGAGGTGGTGGTCACCCTGCCCGCCCGGGCGCATCGCCGCGCCGGCATGGCGCTGCTGACCACCCATGCGGCCTGGGTGCGGGAACGCCTGGCCGCCCTCGCCCCGCATATCCCCTTCGCCCCCGGGTCGGAACTGCCGCTGGCCGGGGTCCGGCACGTCATCCGGCATGACCCGGCGGCGGCGCCCGGCGTCGCCCTGGCCCCCGGCGCCGTGCTGGTCGGCGGCGCGGCCGAGGCCCTGCCCCGCCGCATCGCCGAGTTCCTGAAGGCCGAGGCCATGCGGCGCATCCGGGTCCTGGTCGCCGGGCATGCCGCCATGCTCGGCGTCGCGCCCCGGTCCATCCGGCTGAAGGACACCCGCAGCCGCTGGGGATCCTGCGCGCCCGACGGCACCCTGGCCTTCTCCTGGCGCCTGGTCATGGCCCCGGACTGGGTGCTGGACTATGTCGTGGCGCATGAGGTGGCGCATCTGCGGGAGTTGAACCACTCCTCCCGCTTCTGGGCGCAGGTGGAGCGGCTGACCCCCCACCGCGATGCCGCGGTGGAATGGCTGCGGCTGAACGGCCCGGCGCTGCTGCGGGTGGGCTGAGAGCCCGACCCGAAGGATCCTGCGGCACGATCCGGCGGGTCCGTTCCGCCCCGGCGCCGCGCCGCAGGCCCGCATCCCGCGCGACGGCCGCCGGCCTGCCGGTGCCGTCAGGACCGGCGGCGAAGGCTTCCCGGCCGGCGCGGACCTTTCCCCGCCGGCCGGTCGCCGGTGGCCCTCCGTGCCAGGCTTCGAGCCGCCGCCCCCCCCTCGCGACCGGGCGGCGCGGAACAATCCCGCTCCGCGGCTGTTGCAGCGCTGGCGTGCAGCATTGGGGAGCAGCCGTGAGCACTGGCCTGATCGCATTGCTGGACGATATCGCGGCCCTGGCCAAGGCGGCCGCGGCCTCGCTCGACGACGTGGCGGCGCAGGCCGGCCGGGCCGGGATGAAGGCGGCGGGGGTGGTGGTGGACGATGCCGCGGTGACGCCGCGCTACGTCACCGGCTTCGCCGCCAGCCGCGAACTGCCCATCATATGGCGCATCGCCCTGGGGTCCCTGCGGAACAAGCTGCTCTTCCTGCTGCCGAGCGCCCTCGCGCTCAGCCTGTTCGCCCCCTGGGCGATCACGCCGCTGCTGATGCTGGGCGGGGCCTTCCTCTGCTACGAGGGCGCGGAGAAGCTCTACGAGGCGATCTGGCCGCACGCCGCCCAGGCGCATGAGGCGAAGACCGGCGCCTCGCCGGCGGATGCCCGGGCCCTCGAGGAAGCGCGCATCGCCGCGGCGATCAAGACGGACTTCATCCTCTCGGCCGAGATCATGGCGATCACCCTCGCCACCGTGCCGGAGGCGTCCTTCTGGACCCAGGCCATGGTGCTGGCGCTGGTCGGGACCGGCATCACCATCGTGGTCTATGCCGCCGTGGCGCTGCTGGTGAAGGCGGACGATGCCGGCGTCGCGCTGGCGGCGCGGGCGCGGACAGGGGTGGTGCGGGCGCTGGGACGCGGCCTGGTGCTCGGCATGCCGGGCGCCCTGAAGCTGCTCGGCATGGTCGGGACGGCGGCGATGCTCTGGGTCGGTGGCGGCATCCTGCTGCACGGCGCCGAGGAATTCGGCTTGGCCGCGCCGGCGCACCTGCTGCACGGGGCCGCCCTGATGGCGGGGCAGGCGGTGCCCGCCCTGGGCGCCGTGGTGGAGTGGCTGGTGACGGCCGCGGGGTCCGCCCTGCTCGGGCTCCTGGTCGGGGCGGCGGCGATCCCGGTGGTGGAGCATGGGCTCGCGCCGCTGGCGCGGCGGCTGCGGCCCGGCGCCGCGGCCGCGCGGCAGGCCGCCTGATACCCGGCCGCAGGCGTCCCGGCGCCTGCCGCC
>NZ_SMOA01000488.1 GCF_004353985.1 Paracraurococcus ruber
GCCCGCGCGCTCAGCCATGCCGGCAGCCGGGCGCCGCCGCCAGCGCCAGCGGGCAGGCCAGGGACGCCGCCGCCGGCAGCAGCGCCGCCGGCCCGGCAGGCCGGTGCAGCAGCCGCGTCCGGCCATCCTCGAACAGCGTCGGCAGGCCGGGGCCGATCTCGTCCGCCGCGGCGAGGATGATCGCCGCCAGCCGCGGCTGCAGGCGACGCAGCTGGCTGGCCAGATCGAAGCCATCGGTGCCGGGCAGGTCGAAATCGGTCACCAGCAGGCGGAAGGACCGCGCCGCCGCCAGCCGCAGGGCCTGCGGCGCATCCGTCACGCTCCAGGTCCGGCAGCCCGCCTCGGCCAGGGCCCGCGCATCTGCCATGGCGGCCAGCGGGTCCCGCCCGACCAGCAGCACCGGCAACCCCGCCAGGCCGCAGCCGCCCCGCCCGCACCACCCGTCATCCTGCCTTGGTTGCCATGCCATCGCGCCATGTCCTCCGCCGCGGCGGGCAGGAGCGCCATGCCGCGGTCAGGTTCATTGAACATATTCGATGGATTTGTTCATTGATCTGAATCATTGACATCGGTCGCCATCGCTGGCCGGCTTGCGGTCGGCACCGGCGCCGCGCCCGACGCGGGCGGTGGCTGGCGATGGAGAGCAAGGCATGGCGATTCCCCCCCGTCCGAGGCGGCCGGCGGACCACCCCGATGGCCGGGCGCGGCAGAAGCAGGGGACCAAGGACCGGCTGGTCGAGGCGGCGGCCCGCTGCTTCGCCGAACGCGGCTACGAGGCGACCAGCGTCAGCGAAATCGCCGAGGCGGCGGGCGTCGTTCCCTCGCTGATCAACACCTATTTCCTCGGCAAGGCCGGGCTGCTCTACGCCGTGGTGCAGCGGCACAACGCGCCGCAATTCGCCGCCATCGCCGCCGCCGCTGCCGCGGGCGGCACGCCGCTCGACCGGCTGGACCGCGTCGTCGCCGCCATGGCGGAGATGGACCTGCGGGAGCCGCGGCTGCTGGCGGCGCTGCAATCCCTGTCCTGGGCCTGGCCGCCGGAGACCGAGGCGCAGAACCTGGCGGAGCTGCGGCCGGTCTTCGACCTGCTGGGCGGCCTGGTGCGGGACGGCATCGCCGCCGGCCAGTTCCGCCCGCTGCCGGTGGCGGATGCGGTGGCGCTGGCCTGGGCCGCCTATACCCAGGGGTTGCGGCCGGCGGTCTTCGGCCAGGCGGCGCCGGCCGATGCCGCCGCGCGCGTCCAGGCGCTGCTGCGCAGCCTGCTCCTTCGAGCGGATCCCGATCGGCCGGACGCACCTGATCGGGTGAAGATCCCTGTGGAGTCAAATGACTAGGACGGTTGCCGTAAGCCCTGGCGAACGGAAGCCGCGCCAGGGGCGCCGGCCGCTGAAGCCGGCGCGTCGCCCCGGGCGGTGGGGAGCCCCCGGGGGCCGTCGCATCGGCGGCCACCCGCAGGCCTCGGCCGGAAAGGGGGGGGCTCCGCGGCCGCCGGCTGCCGAAGCCTGCCCCGGGCGGTCGCAGCGGCGCGAAGCCGCAGGTCTCGCCCGCCCCGGTGTCGCGGCCCGAGCGCGCACGTTCCATGCGCCGTCAGGCGTCCTCGGCGGATCGCGGGATCCCGCGCCGGCGCGTCTGCGGTGCCCGCCCGGGTCGGTCCCTCAGTCCCGCCGCAGCAGGAGCAGCGCGCCGGCGACCGGCGCGCCGCCTTCGGTCCGCAGCGCCGCCGCCTCGCGCGCCACCTCGGACAAGCCCGCCGCCGCGGCCAGCGCCGCGACATGCGCCGGGTCGTGCCGGTAGCGCAGCGCGCCATGCAGGGCGAAGGGCGCGTCCTCCCCCGCCTCCAGGCTGAAGGCGGCGAGGCCGCCCGGCGCCAGCGCGCCGGCGATCGCCGCCAGCGCCGGCGCCAGGTCGCCGAGGTAGTTCAGCACATCCGCGGCGGCGACCAGGTCGAAGCGCGGCGCCTGCCGCGGCAGCCAGTCCAGCAGGTCCGCCTCGTGCAGCGCGTCATAGAGGCCGCGCCGGCGCGCCTCGGCCAGCATCCGGGGCGAGAGGTCCAGCCCCTCCAGCCGCCGGGCGAAGGGCGCCAGCGCCGCGCCGGACAGGCCGGTGCCGCAGCCGACATCCAGCACCGCCAGGCGCCGCGCCTTCGCCACCCCCGCCCGCTCCAGCAGCGCCGCCAGCAGCGCCGGGGAGCGATAGTCCAGGCGGCCGGTCAGCTCCGCCTCGAACCGGGGGGCGAACTGGTCGAACAGGTCCCGCACATAGGCGGCCGGGGCGCGGTCGGGGGCCGGCGCCTCGCCTAGCGCGGCCAGCAGGAAGCGCGCCTGCCCGGCCAGGACGCCGGCCGGCGGGCCGGCGGCATCGGCGCGCGCCAGCGCCAG
>NZ_SMOA01000489.1 GCF_004353985.1 Paracraurococcus ruber
CGCGGCGAAGGCGCGGCAGCGGGGCACCCGCGCCTGACCCGGCGGCTGCCCCCGGCCGCGCCGGATGGCGCCCGGAGCCAGCCTGCAGCCCCGGGGCGCGACCGGTCGCCGCGGGGCCGCCGGCCCGGGGCCTTCGCGCCCCGCCACGATCTGCTGTAGAGCGGACCGGCAAGGGCCGTGGACGGCCCGCAGACATGCGGCTTCGGCGGTGGGGCGTTCGGGTCCGAACGCGTTCCGCTGCGGCCCGCGCCGCGCTTCACCGGGAGTCCCACCATGGCCCATGCCTTCGGGGGCGCTGCCGCGCCCGCCATCCTGCGCAACAGCGATCTCGACGCCGATGCGGTGCGGCAGGCGCGCATCGACCTCGCCGCCTGCTTCCGCATGGCGGCGAAGCTCGGCCTGCACGAGGGCATCTGCAACC
The DNA here is from genome assembly GCF_004353985.1 of Paracraurococcus ruber. GTDB lineage: Bacteria > Pseudomonadota > Alphaproteobacteria > Acetobacterales > Acetobacteraceae > Paracraurococcus > Paracraurococcus ruber. The sequence continues at coordinate 422 of NZ_SMOA01000489.1, forward strand.
ATCTGAGCTTCGTGGTGCCCGGCCGGGACGACCTCTTCCTGGTCAACCCCTATGGCTGGGCCTTCTCCGAGATCACCGCGTCCCGCCTGCTGGTCTGCGACTTCCAGGGCAACGTGGTGGCCGGCGAGGGCGTGCCGGAGGCGACCGCCTTCTACATCCATGCCCGGGTCCACAAGAACGTGCCGCGCGCCAGGGCCTGCTTCCACACCCACATGCCGAATGCGACGGCCCTGGCGATGCTGGAAGGGCCGCCGCTGGTCTGGGCCGGCCAGACCGCGCTGAAATTCTACGGCCGCACCGTGGTGGACGAGGAGTATGGCGGCCTCGCGCTCGATGAGGCGGAGGGCGACCGCATCGCCGCCTCGGTCGGCGAGGCCGACATCGTCTTCATGAAGAACCACGGCATCATGGTGCTGGGCGCGACGGTCGCGGAGGCCTGGGACGACCTCTACTACCTCGAGCGCGCCTGCGAGGCGCAGCGCCTGGCGATGAGCACGGGCCGCGCGCTGAAGCCGGTGCCGCCGGAGATGGCGCGGCGGACCTATGAGCAGATGCGCGAGGGCGACCGCGAGAGCGCGCGGCTGCACCTGGAGAGCGTGAAGCGGATCCTGCTGCAGGAGGCGCCCGACTTCGCCGCGTGAAGGCGGGGGGCTGCGCCCCCTCGCGTCCCACCAAGGGCCGGAGGGCCTTTGGCAACCATGGCTCCGGCGCGGCTTGCGCGCCCGACGGAACGCGCAAGCCGCAGCAGGTCATCGGACGCCGGGCGGATCGGCGCTGCGCGGCCTTCGCGCCACGCCGCCATCCGCCCTAGGTCTTCGCCAGGCCCAGGTCGCGCAGCAGCGCCGCCGAGGTTTCGGCGAAGCCGCGGACGAAGGCGGAGAAGCCTTCGGGGCCATCCCAGACCGGCACGATGCCGCGCGCCTTGAGCTGGTCCTGCACCTCCGGCCGCGCATGCGCGCGCTGCGCGGCGGCGAGCAGCGTCTCCCGCACCGGGGCCGGGATGCCGCGCGGCGCGACCAGCGAGAACCAGTTGGCATAGGCCCAGCTCAACCCCGTCTCGCGCAGCGTCGGCACCTCCGGCATGGTGGACAAGCGCTGCTCGCCCATCACCGCCAGCACCTTCACCCGCCCGGCCGCGGCCAGGGATTGCGCCTCGATCGGGGACCCGGTGAAGACGCCGATCCCGCCCGCCACCAGATCCTGCAGGGCCGGCGCGCCGCCATTGCTCGGGATCCAGCGGATGCGGTCCGCCTCCAGCCCCAGCGCGCGGCAGAGGCCCGCCGCCGCCAGGTGCCAGGCGCCGCCGGTGCCGACGCCCGAGCCGGTGATGCGGCCGCGCGGGCTTTCCCGCAGCGCGCCGGCGAAGGCGGCGAAATCGCCCCAGGCGGCGCCCGCCTGCACCGTGACGCCGGCCGGCAGCACCGCGATGCGCGACAGCAGGTCGAGGCTGTCCGGCCCGAGATCGCCGAGGCCGAGCGTGCGGTAATTGGCGATCTCGGAGGTGCCGGTGCCGAGCGTGTAGCCATCCGGCGCCGCGGTCGCGATGGCGGAATGGCCGGTGATGCCGCCGCCGCCGGTGCGGTTGACCACGTTGACGGGCTGGCGGAGTTCCTGCTCGAAGCCCTGGGCGAAGATGCGGGCGACGATGTCGGTGCCGCCGCCGGCGGCCCAGGGCACGACCAGGGTGACCGGCCTCGCCGGCCAGGACCCCGGTTGGGCGCGGGCGAGGCCTGGCGCGGCGAGCGCCCCCATGAGGCCCGGCAGATGGCGCCGCTGGATCATCATGCGTCCCCCCCCTTGTCGTTGCGGGAAGGATGCGCTGCGGGCTGCCCCGCGTCCATGCCGGCGCGTCGGCGGCCGCCGGCCCAGGGGGTGCGTGGCGACGGAAGGGGGCGCGGCTGCGGCGCGTCAGGCCGGGCTGGCGGGGCGCGCCTCGGCGCGGGC